>DWZY01000035.1 GCA_019117325.1 Candidatus Brevibacterium intestinigallinarum | reverse complement strand
CACCGTGGCGGACGCAGTGACCACCAGCCCCTCATCGGCCGGCTGTGCGTCGAAGAGTGCGCTGATCTCGCGGATCTCCAGGGGCGGCAGATCCGCCGCGACCAGCGTGCCGCTGAGGCCCACGCGGCGGGTCGCCCGCTGCTGGCGGGCGGCCTCCGCCTCCGCCGAGGCCGTGGCCGCCATCTCCGGATCCATCTGCGGCGCCGTCACGTCGACCGGCACGGGATCCGTCGCGAGCTCCGTGCCCTGCTCGCATCCCGTCAGCACCAGCAGTCCGACGCAGACGGCGGGCAGGACGCGCGAGCTTCTCATGGGGCCAGAATATGCGATGCTCACCGGAGGATCGCGGACACCCGGCGCTGAGAGGCCAGCAGGACGTCGGCGACGGAATCCGCGCCGATCGCCTCGAGACGGGTCGTGGGCAGGGACACGGACACCGCCGCCCGCAGCTCCCCCGCACCGCCGAAGATCGCGACACCCACGCCGGCGATGTCATCGCGCCATTCCGCGTGGTTGATCGCGTACCCGCGCGTGATCGCGGCCGTCACGTGCCGCTCGACGGCATCCCGGTCGAACTCCGACACCCGCGCCTCCGCATCGAGGACCTCCCGCCGCTGCTGTGGCGGCATCGCGGCCAGCATCGCGCGGCCGGACGCCGTGCTGTGGTGCGGCACGCGAGTGCCCAGCGCCAGGTACGTCCGGATGGCGCCCACCCCATCTGCGCGCGAGACGACGACCTGATCGTCCCCATCGCGCACCAGGAGGTGGACGGTCTCCCCCACTTCATCGCGGATCGCGCTGAGCTCCCCCTGCATGAGGGTCGCCAGGTCTCCTGCGGGTGCGGACCGCATGCCCATGAGCAGCGCCCGGTTCGTGAGCGCCCACTCCGAGCGGCCGTCAGGGCTCGCCGTGAGCCACCCCGTCTCCCGCAGCGTCGACAGGCACCGGAGCACCGTCGTCTTGGGCAGGCCCGTGAGCCTCGCGGTCTCCGACAGACCCACGGGCTGGTGCTCCGCCACGGCCTCGAGCACGGCGAAGGCGTTGACAACGCTCTGAATCGGCTGGGACATGGGGCGGGACTCCGATCGCATCTGGACGCGGGCGCGGTTGACGCGCACCGTGACGAGATCTAGATTACCTAAGGAATGGACCACTGGTCCACTCTGCGGACCGTAAGAGCGGTTCGGCCACACACCCGCCGGACTCTCCGGCCCGAAGGAGCACCTCCCGGTGACTGCGCCCCACGCCTCGACTGACCGCCTCACTGCGCACCTCGTCGACCTCGCGACCACGTGGCAGCACCCGGATCCGACCGCTGCGGCGCGCGGCGCCGGTGTCGCCTTCGCGGACACGATCGCGTGTGCGCTCGCGGGCCTCGCAGACCCGGCCGTCGCTGCGTACGCCCGCGCGACCGGCACGACTCCCTTCGATCCGTCTCAGCCTGCGGCGGAGGCCGCACGCGCAGCCGGGCTCGCGGCGCACGCACTCGACTACGACGATGTCGACGACGCGACGATCAGCCACCCCTCAGCCGCCGTCGTTCCCGCACTGCTGGCTGTCGCACAGGACGCCGCGAACTGGACGGACGGAGCGCACGAGCCGACCGGCGCCGAGGCCGTCACCGCCCTGCACCGCGGGCTGGCCGTGGGCCGCGCGCTGGGAGAGGCGCTGGGCGTGCGCGCGCACTACGAGGCCGGCTGGCACACGACGAGCACGATCGGCACCGTGGCCGCGGCCGCCGCAGTCGGCTCCCTGCAGCGTCTGGACGGTGACCGGATGCGCGCCGCCCTGGGCATCGCCGCATCCCTGTCGCAGGGCAGCCGCCAGAACTTCGGATCCATGACGAAGCCGCTGCACGCGGGCCAGGCCGCGCACAACGCAGTGCTCGCGACCGGGCTCGCACGGGAGGGGTTCACGGCGGACACGGATTCCCTCGAGGGCACCTTGGGCTTCCTCGCACTCCACCGCGGAGCCTCCACCGCTCCCCCGGTCACCGACGCGGACCCCGCCACACCGCACCTCAACGTGAAGCTGTACCCGTGCTGCTACTACACGCACGCCGCAGCGGACGCAGCCCGGGAGGTCCGCGACGAGCTCCGCCACACAGACTCCATCGACACACACACCATCGCGTCTGTCCGCGTCACGGTGCAGCCCGGAGGGCTCGCACCCCTCATCCATCCCCGCCCCGTCGACGGGACGCAGGCGAAGTTCAGCATGGAGTACGTCATCGCCGCGATGCTGACCGACGGCGCCGTCACCCTGGGCAGCTTCGCCCCGGACGCCGTCGCCCGGCCCGACCTCCAGTCCCTCCTCACCCGGGTCGACACCGCCGAGGCCGCCACGCCGCCCGCGGGCGCGTCCGACTGGAACGCCGGGTACGCGGTCGTGACAGCGACCCTCACGGACGGACGCACGATCACGCACCGGGTCGATCGCCCGCGCGGCCACGCGACCCGTCCCGTCGACGACGCGACGCTGCGCACCAAGTTCGACGACTGCCTGCAGCACGCCGGCTTCGAGCCCGGTGCAGCACCGGGGCTCTTCGAGGCACTGCTGCACGTGGGAGACCAGGAATCGCTGCACACTGTCGCCGAGGAGGTCTCGCGCACGGCGGGACAGGTGCGCACGACCGTGTGCCAGACGGCTGCGGGGCAGGGCACTGCGACAGACGCCACTGAAGGAGGCGGACGATGACAGACACTCAGGTGACAGGCACCCAGGCGACCGCACCGACGAACCCGAACTCCGGAACAGCCCCCGCCCCGCTCCGCCGTCCCCTCGACGGCGTCCTCGTCGTCGCTCTCGAGCAGGCGGTCGCCGCCCCCTTCGCATCCCGCCAGCTGGCGGACCTGGGCGCGCGCGTCATCAAGGTCGAGCGCCCCGGCGGGGGCGACTTCGCCCGCGCGTACGACGCGCACGTCGACGGGACGTCGTCCGCATTCCTGTGGCTGGGGCGCGGCAAGGAGTCGATCGTCCTCGACCTCAAGGATGACGAGGGACGCCGCCGCCTGGAGCAGCTGCTGGAGCGGGCGGATGTCTTCATCCAGAACCTCTCCCCGTCTGCGGCCCGTCGCGCCGGCCTCGACCCGGATGCGGTGCAGGAGCGCCACCCCCACGTCATCGCGTGCGGGATCTCCGGCTACGGCGAGGACGGCCCGCTGGCGACCGCGAAGGCCTACGACCTGCTGGTGCAGGGAGAGTCCGGCCTCATCGATCTGACCGGCGACGGCGAGATGCGGGCGAAGGTCGGCACCTCGATCGCGGACATCGCGGCCGGGTCCTACGCGTACTCGTCGATCCTCGCCGCACTCCACCACCGCCTGCGCTTCGGCGAAGCGCTCCCGGTGCGGATCTCGATGCTCGAAGCGCTGGCCGAGTGGGTGAGCTACCCGTACCACTACGCGGCGCACTCGGGCGCCGCACCGCTGCGCCGCGGCACCTCGCACGCGACGATCGCCCCCTATGGCGCCTTCACGACCGGCGACGGCGGGCGGATCCTCTTCGCCGTCCAGAACGACCGGGAGTGGCGCCGCTTCTGCGACACCGTCCTGGGCGATCCGTCCCGCGCGGACGACCCGCTCTTCGCCGATCAGCCCCGGCGCGTGCGGAACGCGGATGCGCTCGAGTCCCTCATCGAGGAGCGCTTCTCCGCGCTCACCCTCGACGAGGCGCGCGGCCTGCTCGAGCAGGCGGACATCGCGGTGGCCCGGCTCAACGGCATCGCAGCACTGGGCGAGCACGAGCAGCTGCGCGCCCGCGACCGCTGGGTCCGCACCCCGCACCCCGGCGGCGAGGCCCCCACGCTGCGCCCGCCGTGGGGCATCCCCGGCGACCCCACGGCCCCCGGGGACGGGTACGGCACCGTCCCCGGCCTCGGCGAACACACCGAGGCCGTCCTCGCCTGGCTGGATGCAGGCGCCCCGGACGCAGACCACTCCTGACCCACCGATCCCCGAACCCACACCTGAGGAGCCCCGCATGAGCATCCGCACCTACGACGAGACAGAGACCCGCAAGGACCTGCGCAGCCTGGTCGACCAGATCTGCCGGGACTTCCCCGACACCTACTGGCAGAAGGTCGACTCCGAGGACGCCTACCCGGAGGACTTCGTCCAGGCCCTCACGGCCACCGGTGCACTGGGCGCGCTCATCCCCGAGGAGTACGGCGGCCTGGGCCTGGGGCTGGGCGACGGCTCCGCGATCCTCGAGCAGATCAACTACAACGGGGCGAACTCCGGCGCGATCCACGCGCAGCTCTACACGATGAACGCCGTCCTGCACCACGGCAGCGACGAGCAGAAGCAGCAGTACCTGCCCAAGATCGCGACCGGCGAGCTGCGCCTCCAGGCGTTCGGCGTGACGGAGCCGGGCGCTGGCACGGACACGACGAGCCTCACGACGACCGCGGTCCGCGATGGTGACGAGTACGTGGTCAACGGGCAGAAGGTGTTCATCTCCCGCGTGCAGCAGTCCGACCTCATGCTGCTCCTGGCGCGGACGACCCCGCTGGACCAGGTGCAGAAGAAGTCCGACGGCCTCTCCCTGTTCCTCGTCGACATCCGCGATCTGCCGGGGCTGACCGTCAACCCGATCAAGACGATGATCAACCACTCGACGACGGAGCTGTTCTTCGACGACATGCGCATCCCCGCCTCGTCGCTCATCGGCGAGGAGGGCAAGGGCTTCAAGTACGTCCTCACCGGCATGAATGCGGAGCGGATCCTCATCGCCAGCGAGTGCATCGGCGATGGGCACTGGTTCATCGAGCGCGCCGTCGAGTACTCGAAGGACCGCGTCGTCTTCAACCGCCCGATCGGCGCGAACCAGGGCATCCAGTTCCCGATCGCCCGCGCGCACGTCCAGCTCGAGGCCGCTGACCTCATGCGCTGGAAGGCCGCCGACCTGTTCGACGCCGGCAAGCCCTGCGGCGCCGAGGCCAACATGGCGAAGATGCTGGCCTCCGAGGCGTCCTGGCAGGCCGGCGACACCTGCCTCCAGACGCACGGCGGGTTCGGCATGACCCAGGAGTACAACGTCGAGCGGAAGTTCCGCGAGACGCGCCTGTACCAGATCGCCCCGATCTCCACGAACCTCATCCTGTCGTTCGTGGGCCAGCACGTGCTGGGCATGCCCCGCTCGTTCTGAGTCTCACGGGACGAACCCGGACCTCCGGGTCCGCGGACCCGCCCCTACACTGACTCCCGGTCCGCACCCGGACCCGCCATCTCCAGCGCTCCCCCGTCCGGCACACCCCCGCCGGACGGGGCGACCGCGCCGGGCGACGACGCCCGGCCGCGCACCTGATCCGTGCGTCACCGCCGTCGCACCTCTCACCCGAACCCCACAGGAATCAGATTCCATGTCACCCACACCACCGTCGCTCGGTCGGAGGTCATTGCTGACCCTCGCGGCCGCGGCACCCCTGCTGGCCGCCGCCGGCTGCGCCCCCGGTGCAGCCGCAGGTGGACTCCGTCCCGACGGCGCGCTGCGCGTCGCCACCTACATCACCCCCGGCTACACGGATCTCTACCCCGGCATCGAGCGCTTCAACGAGGTGCTCGATGAGGATCTGGGCGCCGGAATCGTCGACTTCTTCGACTCCGGCGCGCTCCTGAATGCGGAGCAGCTGGTCCCCGGCATGCTGCGCGGCATCACGGATGTGGGGTTCCAGACCTCCAGCTACGTCTCCGCGAGCTTCCCGATCCTGGGCGCGGCGGAACTGCCCTTCATCAACGACGGGTTCGAGCAGATGCGCCGCGCGCTGGCACCCGACTCCCCGCTCATCGCCCTCATCAACGAGACGCTGGAGCCGCAGGGCATGTCGAGCATCGGAGCGATGCCGTGCACGGAGCAGTGGATCTTCACGGTCGACCGGCCGATCACCGCCCCGGACGACCTGCGCGGGCTTCGGATCCGCACCGCCGGCCACGTCGAGGGCGAGATGGTGAAGTCGATGGGCGCCGCCCCGGTCTCCATGTCCTCGGCGGAGCTGTACGAGGCCCTGGAGCGCGGCACGATCGACGGCATGGTGTCCTACCTGGGCACGATCGTCTCCCGCGGGCTGCAGGACATCCTCAAGTACGGCACCCGCGCGCACTTCGGCGCCTACAGCGTAGACGCGTACGCGAACACCGCCTGGCTCCAGGACACCTCGTCTGAGGTCCAGGACGCCCTGCACGACGCCGGTGCCGTCTACGCCCAGGAGGGCACGGACATCCAGTTCCGGATCTACGAGGACGACTACCTGCCCCTCGTCGAGGAGTCCTCGCTGGAGGTCATCGACCTCGATGAGACCCAGACCGACGCGTTCCGCGACGCGACCGGCTCCGTCGTCGACTGGTGGAAGTCGAAGGTGGGCGATGACGACCTCGCCGACCGCGCACTGGCGCTCGTGAAGGAGGCGTGATGCGGAAGACGTTCGACTCCCTCCTCTCCGTCACCCAGGCCCTCCGCATGCTGTCGGGGATCGTGATCATGGCCGTCATGCTCATCACCGGCTACGACGTCGTCATGCGGTACGTGTTCGCGCGGCCGCTCGACTGGTCGATCACGATCTCCATGGTGGGGCTCGTGACGGTCGTGCTGCTGACGGTCCCGGACCTCGAGGCTCGAAACGAGCACATCGCGATGGACCTCTTCTACCGGGGCTTCGGACCTGCGAAGACGCTCATCGCAGACGTCGTCACGATGGTCGCGACCACCGTCTTCTGCGCCGTCTCCGGCGTGGTCGCCGCGACCACCGCCGTCCACTTCCTCACGGCGGACCTGCGGACGGCCGGCACCTTCAATCTGCCGATCTGGATCGGCTACGCCCTCGTCGCCCTGGGGCTCCTCCTGGCGGCGCTCATATCCGTCCTGCGCTTCGTCCTGTCCCGGCAGGAGAAGGCCGAGGACGCCCCGGACACGCTCGAGACCCTGGAGGGAGGCGCTCATGCTTGATGTCCTCGCCGTCAGCGCGGCCATCGCCCTGCTGCTGGTCCTCGTCTACCTGCGCACCCCCATCTTCATCGCGCTGGGCTCGTCCGGTCTCCTGGGGCTGCTCCTGCTGGAGGGCCCGCGCGGCCTCCAGCAGATTCCCGTCGCGTTCGTGAGTCAGCTGGAGAGCTACTCGCTGGTCGCCGCTCCCATGTACATCCTCATGGGCGAGATCCTGGCGGTGGGCGGCCTGGGCCGCGCGATCTTCCGGTTCGCCCATGCATGGCTGGGCCGCCTCCCCGGCGGTCTGGGCGTCACCGCCGTCGGTTCGTCGACCGTGTTCGGCGCGCTGTCCGGCGTAAGCCTCTCCGCCGTCACCGTCGTGGGGCGCATGGCCGTCCCGGAGATGCTGGCGCGCGGCTACCGTCCCAGCTTCGCGACCGGTGCGGTCGTGGCCTCCGGCGCGCTGGCCATGCTCATCCCGCCCAGCCTCATGTTCATCCTCTACTCCTCGGTCTCCGGGGTGAGCATCGGCGCGCTGTTCGCCGGCGGCATCGTCCCCGGCCTGCTGCTCGCGGCACTCATGGCGGTCTTCGTCATCGTGATGGCCTCCGTCAAACCGGAGCTGGCTCCCCGTGCGGACGAGGGCATCACGTGGAAGGACCGCCTCGACGCCCTCGTGAAGGTCGCGCCCGCGCTCATCCTCATCATCATCGTGCTGGGCTCGATCTACACGGGCATCGCGACGGCGACGGAGGCGGCGGCGATCGGCGCGATCGGCGCCTTCCTGGTCGTGGGGATCTTCGACCGGGCGCTCACGTGGGA
>DWZY01000319.1 GCA_019117325.1 Candidatus Brevibacterium intestinigallinarum | reverse complement strand
CGGTCCAGACCCGGCACTCCGCAGAGGACTCTGCGGGAGACGACTATCCCCGGCCCGTGGCCGCCGTCGTCCCGGTGTGGGAGGCGGGCTCGCTCGTCTGCGACGCCGCCGAGGCCGATGAGGCGCTCGCTGCGGCCGTCGTTCCGCTGGGGGACGAGGCCGGATGCCACGGCGTCGTGCCCCCTCTGGGAGTGTCCGGTGGCACGGAATCCGGCGGTCCGTCCTCCCTGGTCGCAGTCGAGCAGAACCCCGACGTGTCCGGTGAGGAACCGCTGGCCGTCGACGTCGAGGCCGCACATGCGGACCTCATGGTGTCCCTGGCTGATCCCGACGGCTGGGCGCTCGTGACGCCTCTGCAGGTCGAGACGCCTGCCGCCACGCACACCTATGCGGATGCCGAATGCGCACTGGCCGAGTCCGCGCTGGAGGACAGCGCGGGCTCCGTCACGATCCTGTCGACGGTGGAGCTCCCCGACTGCGCGTGAGCGCGCGGGCCGGGGGTCAGTCGTCGATCTTGCCGATCGGCTCGCGCTTCTCCGACTGGAAGCGGTCCTCGGTGCGGCCGTGGGCCCAGTAGCCGGAGATCGAGATCTGGTCGCGCTCGATTCCGCGCTCCTTGAGGAGTCGGCGGACCAGCTTGATGGACTCCCGCTCGCCGTGGGCGAAGACCTGGACACGGCCCTCGGGCCAGGGACGCGACTGCATCGCGGTGACGAGGAGGTCCGTCGCGGCGCCGGACTGGGCGCCCGTCGTCCAGATGATCTCGACGCCGTCCGGCGCAGCGAGATCGAGCTGCTCCTCCTCGGAGTCGACGACGAGGAAGGCGAGGCCGCGAGCGTCCGCGGGCATCGCCTCGAGGGCTGCCGCGATCGCGGGGACGGCGGAGAGATCTCCGGCCAGCAGGTGCCAGTCCGCCTGGGGGTCGGGGCTGTAGGCGCCGCCCGGTCCCATGAACGCGATCCGGTCGCCCGGCTGGGCGTCGCGCGCCCACGGCGCGGCGAGCCCGGCATCGCCGTGGACGACGAAGTCGAGCGCGAGGGTTCCGGCGTCCCGGTCGACGGAGCGGACCGTGTAGGTCCGGGTGACGGGGACGTCCTCACCGGGCAGCGTCTCACGCAGGTGCGCCAGGTCGTACGGCGGTTCGAGGCCCAGCTCCGGCTTCGCGAACACGAGCTTCACGTACGCGTCCGTGCTGGGCGTCTCCGGGAACGTGGAGAAGCCCGGTCCGCCCAGCTCCAGGCGGACGAGGGAGGGGGTCAGCTGCGTGCGGCGCACGACATCCATCACGTGCTGCGGACGCGGCGGGCGGGCGGGACGGGTCTGCTTCTGCTCTGTCATATCGGGGTGTCTGTCCTTCGGGCCGAGGCCGCGCAGGAGTGCTGCGCGGAGGGTCTCCGGCCCACCCTAGCGGAGGAGGTTAGTCGACCCTCACCCCAGGTTGCCTCAGGCTTCCGTGTGCGTGAGGATGGACGCATGGCTGACATCACATTCCGCGGAACCCCTGTCCAGACCAGTGGCGAGCTGCCCGCCGTCGGAGGTGCTGCGCCCGGCTTCACCCTCGTGGGTGCCGACCTCTCCGACGTGACCGCAGAGGGTCTGTCCGGCTCCCGCGTCGTCCTCAACATCTTCCCCAGCGTCGACACCGGTGTGTGCGCGACGAGCGTGCGCACGTTCAACGAGCGCGCCGCATCGCTTCAGAACACGACGGTCGTGTGCGTCTCGAAGGACCTTCCCTTCGCACAGGCGCGCTTCTGCGGTGCCGAGGGCATCGAGAACGTGACGATGGGATCCGCCTTCCGCTCCTCCTTCGGCGAGGACTACGGCGTCGTCCAGAACGACGGGCCGCTGGCCGGGCTGCTGGCCCGCGCAGTCGTCGTCCTCGACGCGGACGGCACGGTCCTCCACTCGGAGCTGGTCCCGGAGATCGGCCAGGAGCCCGACTACGACGCAGCCGCCGCGGCGCTGAACTGAATCTGACCGAACCCACCAGGAGCATCCCATGGAAGCAATACTCGGGCTCGGCATCGGTGCCGTCGTCCTCATCATCGCGATCATCATCGTCGCGGCCCTGCTGTTCGGAGGGCTGCGGACCTCGATCTTCTTCACCGTGAAGACGCAGGAGAACGTGATCGTCGAGCGGTTCGGCAAGTTCAAGAAGGTCGCCCGCCCGGGTCTCAACACGAAGGCTCCGTTCATCGAGACGACGACCCGGCCGATCTCGCTGCGCGTCCAGCAGCTGGGCGTCGACATCGAGTCGAAGACGAAGGACAACGTTTTCGTCAACGTCCCCGTCGCCGTCCAGTACGTCGTGAGCGAGGACAGCGTCGTGGACGCGTACTACCGCCTGGCGAACCCGGAGGAGCAGATCCGCTCGTACGTGTTCGACACCGTGCGCTCCGCACTCTCCGCCCTCACCCTCGACTCGGCGTTCGAGTCGAAGGACGACATCGCGCACAACGTCGAGCAGCGTCTCTCGCAGTCGATGGCGGCCTACGGCTTCCGCATCGTCAACACGCTCGTGACGGACATCTCGCCGGACTCGCGCGTGCGCGACTCGATGAACTCGATCAACGCCGCCCAGCGCGACCGCGTCGCCGCGCAGTCGCTGGCGGAGGCGGACAAGATCAAGCGCGTGACGCAGGCGGAGGCGGATGCCGAGGCCATGCGCCTGCACGGTGAGGGTGTCGCCGCCCAGCGCAAGGCGATCGCGGACGGCATCGCGATGCAGTAGGAGCGCCTCAGCGAGGTGGGCATCAGCGACTCCGCAGAGCAGCTGCTCATGATGACCCAGTACTTCGACGCGATGCAGGAAGTGGCCCGTGGCGGCCGCTCGAACGTCCTCTTCATGCCCTCGAACCCCGGCGGACTGGGCGAGATGATGGGTGAGATCCGGAACACGCTCTTCTCCGCGCAGGCGAACGAGCGCGGGACGGAGATGGCCGACGACTTGGACCGCGAGGCCTCCCAGCAGGCGTCCCGCCGTGCGGAGCGCGAGCGGCGCCAGGCGCAGCAGCAGGCGCAGGAGGCCCAGGAGCAGGTCCAGCGCTCGCGCCGCCACTCCTCGCAGCAGAACCCGCAGCAGCAGGGCGGCAACCTGGCCCAGCGCGCGCAGCAGTGGGTGCAGGATCAGCAGCAGCGCGGCATCCCGCCGCAGCCGCCGCACCAGCCCTGAGCGCCTGTCGGCCCTGAGGCCCGCGACGCCATCCGCACTCACGCAGTGCTGGCGTCGCGGGCCTCTCGTGCTGAGGCGACATCATCGACGACGCGTGCGATGTGCCGCATGCTCGTGATGAGCGACCCGTAGAGCGGCCAGTCGCGCTGCGGCAGCGACCCGTCCTCGGACAGGGAGATCGAGAGCTCCACCAGTCGATCGTCGATCGGCTCGACGGCGCTGTCGGGGTCGGCGATCGCGTGTCCGGCGTCTCGGACGATGCTGACCCACCTCTCGCGGAAGCGGTCGTCCCACTTGCCGGGGGAGTCAGCGGTGGCGCGCAGCGTGCGGACCAGATGTCGCAGATGGGCGACGCCCTCGTCCACCCGACCGAGGATCTCCCCGTAGTCGGCTCGCCCGGCTCCGCCCAGGTGACGACGCGGGTTGGCCCGGCGGCTCTCACGCGCGTCGCGGACCGATTCCCACGCGGTGGCCAGGTCATCCGTCATCGAGGAGATCTCCTCCGCCCACGCGTCCCCGTCCTGCTCGCTCCCTGACTCCTGGAGTGCGTCTGCCATGTCGATGAGGACGCGGCCCATGCGCAGGTTGATGTGGTCGACGTACCGGGCGGCCTGGCGATCGCGCAGGGGCGGGACGAGGAGGAGGTTGACGAGGAGTCCGACCGAGGCGCCCACGGCCACCTCGATGATGCGGTCGATCAGCATGGGCTGCTGCTGGGTGAAGCCGTCTCCCAGCACGAAGACGGCCGTGGTGGCGATCGCGACGCCCTCGTCGCGGATCCCGGGGATCCGGGAGGCGGCCAGTCCCAGGACGATCGCCAGGGCGAAGGTCCACAGGCCGACTCCCAGCAGGTGCCCGATCGTGAAGGAGAGTCCCACTCCCACCCACGAGGCGATGGTCGTCTGTGCGCCCCGCAGCAGGGACTGGTAGACCGTCGGGTAGACGGTCAGCAGGGCGACCCACGGAGCCAGGAACGGCATCGGGGAGTCGAGCACGTGCACAGCCAGCCACCACGCGAGCGTCGCGGCGATGACGGTCTTGACGATCTGCAGGGCGTCGGTGGTGACCTCGGGGCGGCGGAGGAACTCCCCGACGCGGCGGCGCAGGCCGAACAGGACAGGACTGCGGGCGGGTCCGTCGTCCTCAGCGGATGTCGTCACGGCTGTTCCCTCCTCACCGGCCCGCACGGGTGCGGGCCGGTGAGTCAGTTCAGCACGTGAGGGCCGGTCAGTCCAGCGTCTGCCGCTTGGAGGAGATGACGCCGGTGTTGAAACCGGCCAGGTTGAGACCGCCGTGGAAGCGGGCGTGCTCGATCTTCACGCAGCGGTCC
>DWZY01000034.1 GCA_019117325.1 Candidatus Brevibacterium intestinigallinarum | reverse complement strand
CGTTGCCCGGCGCCTGCAGCCGGAACCGACCGCGCTCTGAGGGTGCCGGGCCCGTTCCGGCCCGCCCTGCGCCCCGCGCCCGAGGCCGGGGAGACACCGAGGCCCCCACAGCGATCGCTGTGGGGGCCTCGGCGGTTGTGGACAGGTCAGGGTGTCACATCATCTCCGTGACGTTGCCGGCCGTGATCGCTGCGGAGCAGCCGCCGGAGATGAGTCCCAGCACGATGAGGACGATCGTCACGATGCGGGTGACCTTCTTGTGCTCCTCGAAGCCGTCGAGCGGACGGCCCTCCTTGTCCGTCGTGTTGCCGGTCAGGACGAGGATGAGGTCGATGAGGGCCCAGATGCCGAATCCGCCGCCCGTGATGAGCTTGAGGATGCCGGTGCCGATCTTGCCCAGGTAGAAGCGATCGATGCCGAGGGTGCCCAGGAACTGTGCGAGGGCCCAGGTGACGAGGTAGGACTTGTTCATGCGTCACAGCGTACGACGGGCATGGAGGGTTGTGTATGTCCCGAATGTGTCGATTCTGCGACGAACCGCCGGCGGATCTTCGCAGTCCGGATCGGGTCTTGTGCACGTCAGAGTGCTGAACTACCGTTCAGAGCACTGTGACCCCAGCGTCACGACGTCGTGACGCGGCACGCTGAGGAGCCCTGCCATGCACGAGCATTCCACCCTGTTCATCGACGGCACGTGGGCCAGCTCCCGCGGGAGTGAGCGGATCGAGGTGTTCTCCGCCGCGACCGAGGAGAAGCTGGGGTCCTTCCCCGAAGCCGGTCCGGCGGACATCGATGCGGCGGTCGCCGCGGCGCGGGCCGCGCTGCGGGCACCCGAGTGGCGCGATCTGAGCCGCGAGGAGCGGTCGCAGCTCATGCACCGCTTCGCCGATGTCCTGGAGTCCCGAGCGGCCGAGCGCGCGCAGACCGTCTCCCAGCAGAACGGCATGCCCATCGCGATCGCGTCCTTCGCGGAGGGCGACGGCGTCGTCGCGCTGCTGCGCTACTACGCGGACCTCGTGACGACGGTCGAGCTGGAGGAGGAGCGCACGCGCCTCGACGGCACGGGCACGACACTCGTGCAGCGGACCCCGGTAGGCGTCGTCGCCGCGATCGCTCCCTGGAACTTCCCCGCCGTCCTGGCGATGTTCAAGCTGGCACCCATCCTGGCCTCGGGCTCGACGGTCGTCTTCAAGCCGTCGCCGGAGACGACCCTCGACTCCTACCTGCTCGCCGAGGCCGCGCTGGAGGCGGGCCTGCCTGCGGGAGTCCTCAACATCGTGCCGGGCGGTGCGGAGACCGGCAAGCACCTGGTCAGCCACCCGGGTGTCGACAAGGTCGCGTTCACGGGGTCGACCCGGGCGGGCCGGCAGATCGGCGCCGTCTGCGGCGAGCTGCTGCGGCCGGTGACGCTGGAGCTGGGCGGCAAGTCCGCCGGCATCATCCTCGAGGACGCCCCGGTCGAGGAGACGGTCGCGGGCCTCGCCACGGCCTCGCTGCTCAACACTGGCCAGACGTGCTACATGTCGACGCGCATCCTGGCGCCCCAGTCCCGGTACGGGGAGTTCGTCGAGGCCATCACCGCGATGGCCTCCTCACTGCCCGTGGGCGACCCGCTGGATCCGGGCACCTTCGTGGGTCCGGTTGTGAGCCGGACGCAGCGCGAGCGGGTGTTGGGCTACATCGATGCGGGCCGGTCGGAGGGTGCACGGATCACGACAGGCGGCGGCGTGCCCCAGGACCGGGACCGCGGCTGGTTCGTCGAACCGACGGTGTTCGCAGACGTCGACAATCGCTCGACGATCGCGCGCGAGGAGATCTTCGGTCCCGTCCTCTCCGTCATCCCGTATGCGGACGAGGAGGAGGCGGTCGCGCTGGCGAACGACTCCGAGTACGGGCTGGGCGGCACCGTGTGGACGGCCGACCGGGACCGCGGACTGGGTGTTGCACGCCGGGTGGAGACCGGATCGTTCGGCGTCAACCGGTTCGATCTGGACTGGGGCGCGCCCTTCGGCGGGGTCAAGAGCAGCGGCATCGGCCGCGAGCTGGGGCCCGAGGGACTGGAGGCGTACTTCTCCCTCAAGTCGATCTTCCTGGGCACGTGAGCTGACGTCGCACGTGCTCCGGCTGAGACTCGCCGGTTGACGACGGACGGAGCCGGGTCCTCTGGTCATGACCAGAGGACCCGGCTCCGTCCTCTCATATAGTCCGAAACTGCGCCCCTCCAGACTCAGTTCCAGCGACGCAGTCCGATCGGACTCAGGCCTTCCGGCGGCGAGAGGCGACGAGTGCGGCGACGCCCGCACCCAGGAGCGTCACGCCGGCGCCCAGACCGGCGAGCGTCGCACCCGTGCGGGGGAGCGTGCCGTCACCGGAGCCGCCGCGGTCGTCATCCGAATCGTCCGAGCCTCCGCGTGCATCGTCGTCATCGGTGCTGCCGTCGTCCGAGTCATCACCGCGGCCGTCATCGTTCGCGTCGTCATCCTGGTCATCGTCACGACCGCCGTCGCCCGGCTCGTCCGTCGCGTCATCGGACGGGTCGTCCGAGGGGTCGACCGTCGGATCATCCGAGGGATCCTCGGTCGGCTCGGGGTCCACGGCCTCGGCGACGGTGATGGTCCGGGTCGCGGAGGCCGTGTTCCCTGCGACGTCCGTCGCCGCGTAGGCGAGGTCGTACGTGCCCGGCGTCGCCGTGTCGACGGTGCCCTCGACAGTGATGCCGTCCTCGTTCAGCTCGCCGCACGCATCGGATGCGTCCACGCCCTCGAGCGGGTCGAAGTCCGCGCCCACCTCGACGGTCACGTCGCCCGGCGTCGTGAGCTCCGGAGCGGTCTTGTCCTTGACGAGCTCGACCTTGTCGATCTGCTCGCTGTTGTCCACGCGGACGGTCGTCGTCGTGATCGAGCACTCGCCCACCTTCACGTTCGCCGTCGTGGGCGTGTTCGACTGGTCGCGCACCGCCGCCCACGGCGTCGCGATCTCCGGCACCATCGAGTAGTACTTGCTGCCGGACGAGGAATTCGCCGTGATGTAGAGGAGCTCGTTGCCCTCCGGGTGGAGCTGGTCGTGGCCCTCGGGCGCCGTCGTCGTCTCATCGCTGGCGACCTCCAGCCCGTCCATGAGGTGGGTGCGGGAGTACGCGTGGTCGTGGCCGGCGAGCACCATGTCGATGCCGTCGATCTCCGCGAGGATCGGCGCG
>DWZY01000318.1 GCA_019117325.1 Candidatus Brevibacterium intestinigallinarum | reverse complement strand
CACCCTCATCGGCGGCGGCGCCTCCTCGCAGGAGTCCGCCATGACCGCCTGGACGCAGGGCGTCACCGAGGTCTCCCCCGACCTCACCGTCAACTACGACCCGGTCGGCTCCGGCGCGGGCCGCGAGGGCTTCCTCGCCGGCCAGTATTCCTTCGCGGGCTCCGACGCCGCGATGGACGAGGAGGAGCAGGCATCGGCAGAGGAGATCTGCGGCCCGGAGGGCGTCTTCCACGTCCCGTCCTACATCTCCCCCGTCGCGGTCGCCTTCAACCTCGAGGGCGTCGACACCGTGAACATGGATGCAGAGACGATCGCTCAGGTCTTCGCCGGTGAGATCACCACCTGGAACGACGAGAAGATCGCGGAGCAGAACGAGGGCACGGAGCTCCCCGACACCCCGATCACCGTCGTGCACCGCGCGGATGACTCGGGCACCACGGAGAACTTCACGGCGTACCTCGCCGAGGCCGCGGGCGACGCCTGGGAGTACGACGAGGTCGAGACCTGGCCGTCCGAGATCGCAGCGGAGTCCGCACAGCAGACCTCCGGTGTCGTCTCGCTGGCCGGCAGCACCGACGGTGCGATCACCTACGCGGACGCCTCGCAGGTGGGCGAGCTGGGCACCGTCGCCGTGGGTGTGGGCGACGAGTACGTCGAGTACTCCGCTGACGCCGCCTCGGCCGCCGTCGACGCCTCCGAGCAGAACGAGGACGGCTCCGTCGAGCTGGACCGCAGCACGGAGGAGGCCGGCGTCTACCCGATCGTCCTCGTCTCGTACCACATCTACTGCCAGCAGTACCAGGATCAGGAGACCGCTGACCTGGCCAAGGCATTCGGTGAGTACGTCATCTCCGAGGAGGGCCAGCAGGCCGCCGCGGACTCGGCCGGCTCCGCGCCGATCTCCGAGGACACCCGCTCCGCCGCTGCCGAGCGCCTGGGCGCCATCGCGGTCCAGGGCTGACGGACAGCCCTGACGCACCATCCGGCGACGCCGCCGGTCCGCTCGTGGAGCGGGCCGGCGGCACCGTCGATCCTGCACACTGGTACGCAGCAGGACGAACGAAACCGACACACGCCCGGGCCGCCGCCCGGATCGCGACACTCCGAGGGGAGTCACAGTGGCTGAGCAGGTCACAGAAGCGAGGAGCGCATCCGCCTCGCCCACCACGAAGTCATCAGGGAGCGCCTCCGCGGACAAGATCTTCGCCGGGCTCGCCTACGGGGCGGGCGGGCTCATCCTCCTGGTGCTCGCCTTCGTGGCGATCTTCCTCGTCACCGAGTCGCTGCCGGCACTGGCACCGAAGGTCTTCTCCAACGTCGACTCGATCAAGAGCGCGGAGAACTTCTGGGTCTACGTCATGCCGCTCATCGGCGGCACGCTCATGGCCTCCGCGATCGCCATCCTCCTCGCCACGCCCGTCGCGGTGGGCATCGCCCTCTTCATCTCGCACTACGCGCCGCGGAAGCTCGCGACGCCCATCGGCTACGTCATCGATCTGCTGGCAGCGATCCCCTCCGTCGTCTTCGGCGCCTGGGGCATGATCACGCTGTCGTCCGCGATGGTCCCGATCTACGGATGGCTGCACGACAACCTGGGCTTCATCCCCTTCTTCGCGGGCAGCCCCTCGACCACGGGCCGCACGCTGCTGACCTCCGGCGTGGTCCTCGCGGTCATGATCCTGCCGATCATCACCTCGCTGTGCCGCGAGATCTTCCTCCAGACGCCCAAGCTGCACGAGGAGGCCGCCCTGGCGCTGGGCGCCACACAGTGGGAAATGGTCAAGATGACCGTCTTCCCCTTCGCCCGCGCCGGCATCGTCTCCTCGATCATGCTGGGCCTGGGCCGCGCGCTGGGTGAGACCATGGCCGTCACGCTCGTCCTGTCCGGCGGCGTCTTCAGCCTCAGCCTCATCTCCTCCGGCAACCAGACGATCCCGTCGGAGATCGCCCTGAACTTCCCCGAGGCGTTCGGCATGCGCCAGTCCGAGCTCATCGCGGCCGGCCTCATGCTGTTCATCATCACGCTCGTGGTGAACATGATCGCCCGGTGGATCGTCAGCCGCCACAAGGAATTCTCGGGAGCCAACTGATGACCACTGCAGTGAAGAATCCTGACCAGGGCGGCACCGCCCCCACCACCGCGCCGCAGAAGAGCAGCGGTGGTAACTCCCTGACCGCGGGCCAGAAGCCCACGTGGACCTGGCTGGCCGTCGCCGGCGGCGCACTCGCCGTGGGAGCGGGCCTCGCCGCACTCATGGGTGAGAGCTTCTCCATCACCGGCTGGCTCATCGTCGCCGCGATCCTCTACGTGGTCGGCATGTACATCGCGACGCGCGTGATCGAGAACCGGCGCCGCGCCACCGACGGCCTGTGGCGCAACCTCGTCTGGGCCGCGTTCATCATCGCGCTCATCCCCCTCATCTCGCTCCTGTGGACGGTCTTCGCCCAGGGTCTGCCCACGCTGCTGGCGAACCCGGGCCTGCTCATCTACGACATGTCGACCACGAACGGCGCGACGGACGCGGCGACCCAGAACGAGGGCGCTCCGCTGTCCGGCGGCTTCGCCCACGGCCTCATCGGCACCCTCATGATCACGGTCGTCGCGACGGTCATCTCCGTCCCGATCGGTCTGCTCACCTCGATCTACCTGGTCGAGTACAGCCGCGGCGGCTGGTTCGCCCGCGCGATCACGTTCTTCGTCGACGTCATGACGGGCATCCCCTCGATCGTCGCCGGTCTGTTCGCTTTCGCAGCGGTCCAGCTGTTCATCACCACGTTCATCGGCTCGAGCCCCGCGCACCTGCAGATGGTCAAGATGGGCCTGTCCGCGGCGATCGCCCTGTCCGTCCTCATGATCCCGGTCGTCGTCCGCTCGACGGAGGAGATGCTGCGGGTCGTGCCCAACGAGCTGCGCGAGGCCTCCTACGCGCTGGGCGTGCGCAAGTGGCGGACGATCATGAAGGTGGTCCTCCCCACCTCGATCTCCGGCATCGCCTCCGGCGTCACCCTGGCGATCGCCCGCGTCACCGGCGAGACCGCCCCCATCCTCGTGACGGCGGGCTTCCTCGCCACCACCACGTGGAACCCGTTCAGCGGCTGGATGACCGCACTGCCGGTGTACATCTACCGCCAGCTCATCAACCCCACCGCTCCGGCCGATCCGCTCCCGTCGGAGCTGCGCGCGTGGGCCGCCGCGCTCGTGCTCATCATCATCGTCATGCTGCTCAACCTCGTCGCACGCATCATCGCCCAGGCGTTCGCTCCCAAGAAGTCGGGACGCTGACCGGCGCGCGTCGCACGGAACAGCACGAGCAGGCACAGAAGCAAAGGAATCGAAGAGACCATGGCAAAGCGCATCGACGCGATCGACCTCAACGTCTATTACGGCAGCTTCCTGGCTGTCGAGGGCGTGAACATCCGCATCGAGCCCCGGTCGGTCACCGCCTTCATCGGGCCGTCCGGCTGCGGCAAGACGACCTTCCTCCGCACCATCAACCGCATGCACGAGGTGCTCCCCGGCGCATACGCCGAGGGCCAGATGCTGCTGGACGGCGAGGACATCTACGGCTCCGGCGTCGACCCGGTGAACATCCGGTCCGAGGTGGGCATGGTCTTCCAGCGCCCCAACCCGTTCCCCACGATGTCGATCCGCGAGAACGTCCTGGCCGGCTACAAGCTCAACGGCACCCGCCTGTCGAAGTCCGACGCGGACGCGATCGTCGAGAAGTCGCTGCGGGGCGCCAACCTGTGGAACGAGGTCAAGGACCGCCTCGACAAGCCCGGATCCGGTCTGTCCGGCGGTCAGCAGCAGCGCCTCTGCATCGCCCGCACGGTGGCTGTCGAGCCCTCGGTCATCCTCATGGACGAGCCCTGCTCGGCCCTGGACCCGATCTCCACCCTGGCCGTCGAGGACCTCATCAACGAGCTGAAGTCCGACTACACCGTCGTCATCGTCACGCACAACATGCAGCAGGCCGCCCGCGTGGCGGACAAGACGGCGTTCTTCAACATCCAGGGCACCGGCAAGCCCGGCAAGCTCATCGAGTACGCGGAGACCTCGACGATCTTCCAGAACCCGGAGAACGAGCAGACGCTCAACTACGTCTCCGGTCGCTTCGGCTGATCCGGAGGCACTCCCCCGCTCGCCTGCACGACTGATGCGGCACACCCCCACGGGTGCGCCGCATCAGTCGTTCCGGGACGGTCCCGTGAAGCCGGGATGGTCTCGGGGGCAGCGCCGGACGACGACTGCGGACGGTGACGGCGGCCTCGGGCCGTGCGTGTCAGACGCCCGCGACCAGCAGGATCCACGCGAAGCCCGCACTCAGCAGGGCGGGCACGGGGATCGCCAGCAGCGCGGTCGCGACGATGGGCAGCAGGAAGCGCAGCCGCACGACGCCCCGACGGCCGGAGAACTGCGTGCCGACGTTCGCCGCCGTCACGGAGTAGACGATCGACACGGGGACCGCGACGGCGAAGGCGGCCGCGAGCGTCGCCGTCGCCGCCACCCCGTTGGCCAGGACCGACTTGAGCGGGTCGAGGCTCACCAGCCGGACGGCCACGGTGCGCATGACGCGCCAGCCGGAGGTCACGGTGCCCAGGGCGAGCGCCGCGGCGATGAGGAGGCGCACGGGCCACGTCACGTCCGTCGACTCGCCGTCGACGAAGTCGATCCCCTGGTACGCGAGGACCGCGATCATGAGGATCGCCGCGGACTTCTGCGCGTCCTGCACGCCGTGTCCCAGCGCCAGGATGCCCGTCACGATCGCGTCCGCCGCGCGCGCGTTCCGGAAGAGCGGCTTGGGCGCGGCGTTCTCCGCCAGCCGCGTGACGACGAGCGTCACGAGGGCGGACATGACGAGCACCACCACGGGTGCGATGAGGAGCGGCAGGATCAGTCGCACGACGACGTTCGAGAAGTCCGCGACCGCACCGTAGACCAGCCCCGCGCCCAGGAGTCCGCCCACCAGCGTGTAGGTCGAGGAGACGGGGAGTGCTGCGATGTAGGTGACGATGCCCCAGGCGACCGCACCGCCCAGCCCCGCGACGATGACGAGCAGCAGCCGATGGGGCTCATGCGGCAGGGTGATGGTGTTCTCTGCGACCGTCAGCGCCACGCCCTGGCCCATCAGTGCGCCCACGAAGTTGAAGGTGCCCGCCATGAGGAGGGCGATGCGGGGGCTGAGCGCACGGCTGCGCACCGCATTGCCCACCGTCACACCCGCGTCGTGGAAGCCGTTGACGAAGGCGAATCCGGCGGTCGTGAGGACAGCGACGAGGAAGAGGATCTCCACGGTGCGGACTCAGGACTCGCGGACGGCGATCTCCGCGACCGCCGCGCCCATGCCCGCGAACGACCGCGCGGCCTCGTAGAACATCTGGCCCAGCAGGGTGGCCGCGGCCAGGTGGACGAGGCCCCGGCGTGCCGCCGGCACGGCGTCGGACACCTGCAGGTGCAGCATCTCCGCGCGATGGAAGAGTCGCGACATGGATTCGACGTACTGCCACTGGTCTGGCTTGGCCGGCAGCCGCTGGAGCATCGTGTGGGTTTGGTCCGATGCGTTCGACAGAACCGCCAGGAATTCGTGGACTCCTACGGGGAACTCGTCGAACGCCGAGGACGACAGGGCGAACCCCACGGCCTCCAGCCGGTGCACCGCCTCGCGCAGCGTCGAGGCCAGCCGGTAGAGCGAGTCCCGGTCGACGGGCGTCGCGTAGTTCTCGCGCAGCGCGCGGAGGACGGCGGATTCCGCGGCGTCCGCGGCGTCGGCCACCTCCGTCAGGCGGCTCACGGCGTCCCGGCGCTCCTCCATGGGGATGCCCGTGAGCTCCGCGAGGATGAGGGTGCCGGTGCGGAGGCTCGTCGCCAGATCCGCGAGGTGCGTGAAGAACTCCGTCTCGTTCGACAGCCTGCGCAGGCGCACGGGGATATCACCTCACTGGTCTGGATTGTGGTGGGTGCCGGACTGAGAGCGCCTCTCGGCGGTAGGCCGCTCGAAGCGGCTGATGTTGGAGCCCGGGGCTTCAGCAGCCCGACACCCGGTGTGACCCGAGGGCCACGCCTCCATCGTACTCGTCCCCGCGTCTCCGATCATCCGATCGTCGCGGCACCTGCGGTGCGGGTGGCGAGACTCACCCGCCGCCGGTCGACCGGTGGGCCATCGGTCGGCCGGACGGCGCGCCTGCCCACCGGCACGTCAGCCCAAAGTGCCCGCGACGTGTCCCCGTGCGGACGAGGTGAGGTCGGCGGCCAGCTGCTCGAAGGCCCGCGCCCCCTCGTGACTCCCCCGCTCCCAGCGGCCCACAGCCGAGACCTCGGCG
>DWZY01000317.1 GCA_019117325.1 Candidatus Brevibacterium intestinigallinarum | reverse complement strand
ACCCAGCCCGGCGACCACCGCGGCGACCGTCTCGACGACCGCTTCCGGGGTGGCTGGCTGCGGGGTGTCCAGACGGAACCGCCGACCGACCATGACACCGCGAGACACGTCGACGAGTCCCGCCTTCGTGCCGGTGCCGCCGATGTCGACACCCACGGCGAGCCCGCCGCGAGCGGGAGTGCTGAGCTGCTGCATGGACGAGCGCCTTTCCTGGGTGGGTGCCGGGCTGCTTCCGGCCGGTGACGTCAGCCGGGCAGGACGGGACCGTTCGCGATCGACGCGCCCGGTGACGGCAGCGTGAGGATGTCCGCGCCGGTCTCCGTCACGACGAGGGTGTGCTCGAACTGCGCGGAGCGCTTCCGATCCTTGGTGACGACCGTCCAGCCGTCGTCCCACTGATCCCACTTCTCCGTGCCCAGGTTGAGCATCGGCTCGATCGTGAAGACCATTCCGGGCTCCATGATCTCGTCGTGGTGGGGTGCGGCGTCGTAGTGGGGGACGATCAGGCCGGAGTGGAATTCGCGGCCCACACCGTGCCCGGTGAAGTCGCGGACGACGCCGTAGTCGAACCGCTTCGCGTACTTCTCGATGACGCGCCCGATCACGTTGATCTGCCGCCCCGGCTTGACCGCCTTGATGCCCCGCATCATCGCCTCGTGCGTGCGGGTGACGAGCAGGCGCGACTCCTCGTCGACATCGCCCACGAGGAAGGTGAAGTTCGTGTCGCCGTGCACGCCGTCCTTGTACGCCGTGATGTCGACGTTCACGATGTCGCCGTCCTGCAGCACCGTCGAGTCCGGGATGCCGTGGCAGATGCACTCGTTGACGGACGTGCAGGACGACTTCATGAAGCCGCGGTAGTCGAGCGTCGACGGGTAGGCGTCGCGGCTGACCATGTAGTCATGGGCGACCGCGTCGATCTCGTCCGTCGTGATGCCGGGTCGGATGATCTGTCCGACCGCCTCGAGAGCGTCCGCCGCGATGCGACCGGCCGCACGGATGCGCTCGACCTCCTCCGGGGAGTGGTGGTCGCCGCCCCGGCCCTCGTCGGGCTCTGCGCGCCCCACGTACTCCGGACGGGGGATCGAGGCGGGAACGGTGCGGACGGGGGAGACGCGTCCGGGAACGAGGGTGCCCAGCGGGGCGGATGATGCTGTCATGATGCTGCCATTCTAGCCAGCAGGCAACCGCGGTCGTGCGGCTATCCTGGCGGCATGGAGCTGGGGGAGGACGCGCACTACTCGGATCTGTCCGCGGTCGTCTCCGCAACCTCGACCCCCGGTCAGATCGCCGACCACATCATGTCCTCCGTCGTCGCGGGCGCACTGCCGGAGGGCACGCGCCTGCCGTCCGAGCGCGACCTCGCGACCGCCCTGGCCGTCTCGCGCTCCAGTGTCCGCCAGGCCCTGTCGACGCTGGAGCGCGCCGGCCTCGTCATCCGTCGCCGAGGCCGCACCGGCGGCACGTTCATCGCGGCACTCGATCCGGATCGGGTGGGTGCCTACGCGGAGCGCATCGAGGATTTCCGGCAGGCCCGGCACGACCTGCTCGATGCGCGCGCGATCGTGCAGAACCGCGTGGCAGCGACCGCGGCGCTGCGCCGGAGCGAGGAGGACCTGCGCCGCCTGCGCGCGGCGACGTCCGCGTACGAGCAGGCGCGGACCGCAGCGGAGGCGCGCACCGCCGATGCGCGGCTGCACCACCTCATCGCGCAGGCGACGGGCAACGCGGACCTCGTGGAGATCGTCCTCGACCTGGACCGGCGGATCAATGCGGGGTTCCGCCACGATCCGTTCTCCGACCAGCTCTTCGCGCGCGCCTGCGCGGACCACGCACAGATCGTCGACGCGATCGCTCAGGAGGACGCCGAGGCGGCGGGTCGCCTCTGCGAGTCCCACTTCCGTCAGACGACGATGGGCTCGGCCGGCTGACGGTCCCGTCCGGAGTCAGGGCCGCGTCCGGTGACGCGATCGGCTCAGCCGGCCAGGGCCTCGGCGACGTCGATGTGATCCATCCCGAAGGCCTCGGCCACCGGCCTGTTCGTGAGCCGACCCGCAGCGGCGTTGAGCCCGCGGCCCAGCGCGGTGTCCGCCCCCAGCGCCTCCCGCCACCCGCGGTCCGCGATGCGGGAGATGTAGGGCAGGGTCGCGTTCGTCAGCGCGCGGGTCGCGGTGACGGGAGCGGCGCCAGGCATGTTCGCGACGCAGTAGTAGAGGGTGTCGTGCACCGGGAAGGTGGGGTCCGTGTGCGTCGTGGGCCGGGAGCCCTCGAAACAGCCGCCCTGGTCGATCGCGATGTCGACGAGGACGCTGCCGCGCCGCATGCCGGACACCATCTCGTCCGTCACGAGCTTGGGCGCACGGCTGCCGGGGATCAGCACCGAGCCGATGACCAGGTCCGAGCGCCGGACGGAGTCCGCGATGTCCATGGGCGTCGACATCTTCGTCTGGAGGCGGCTGCCGAAGATCTCGTCCAGGTAGCGCAGCCGGGGGAGGCTGATGTCGTAGATCTCGACCGTGGCGCCCATGCCGACGGCGGCGTGGGCGGCGGATGTCCCGGCCGCGCCCGCACCGATGATCGTCACGTGCGCGCGGTCGACGCCGGGCACACCGGGCAGCAGCACACCGCGTCCGCCCGCCGGGCTCAGCAGATGGTGGGCGCCCTCCTGCACGGACAGCCTGCCGGCGATCTCGCTCATGGGCGCCAGCAGGGGGAGGCCGCCGCCGTCCGGCTGCACAGTCTCGTACGCGATCGCCGTCGTGCCGGAGTCCAGGATCGCCTGTGTGAGGCCCTGGTCCGCAGCGAGGTGGAGGAAGGTGAAGAGGACGAGGTCATCGCGCAGGTAGCCGTGCTCCTCCGGCAGCGGCTCCTTCACCTTGAGGACCATCTCCGCCTGCGCCCACACGGCCGCGGCATCGGGTTCGATCCGGGCGCCCGCCGCTGCGTAGTCCTCATCCGTGATGTGGGAGCCCAGCCCGGCCCCCTGCTGGACGACGACTTCGTGGCCGCGTCCAGTCAGGTCGGACACGCCGGCGGGCGTCATCGCGACGCGTCGCTCTGCGGGCTTGATCTCCGTGGGAACGCCGATGCGCATGGATGCTCGTCCTCTGTCGTGGGTGGTGCAGGGCTCAAGGATGTGGCGGGGGCCACGTCCGCGTGGCCCGATCCGAGCGTAGACCGGCAGTCGTGCGGACACCAATCCGGGGCGCCGGTTCCCGTGCCGGTGCTGGTCACGGCGGTAGGCTGGAGGCACGACCGCGACGAGGAGGCAGCCATGTCCGACGCCCCGCAGACGGAGCAGTACTGGTACAACACGAAGACCGGGCAGGTGGAGAAGGGCCGGCAGAGCAGCTGGGAGAACCGGATGGGCCCGTATGCCACGGAGGCCGAGGCCCGGGCGGCGCTCGACACCGCCGCCAACCGCTCCGCCCAGTGGGACCGCGACGATGCGGACTGGCGGGAGAGCTGACCTGATGGCTTCACTGACCAAGCAGCAGAATCGTGTCCTCACCGCGGTGCAGGACAGCGATGTCCGCTTCATCCGGCTGTGGTTCCCGGATGTCCTGGGACGGCTCAAGTCCGTCGCGATCGTGCCCGCGGAGCTCGAGGGCGCCTTCGCGGAGGGGATCGGCTTCGACGGGTCCGCGGTCGAGGGCTTCTCGCGCGTGTTCGAGGCGGACATGGTCCTGCGACCGGACGCGTCGACGTTCTCGCTCCTGCCCTGGCGGGGCGAGACGGAGCCCACCGCGCGGATGTTCTGCGACATCCACTCGCCCGACGGCGGTCCCGCTCCCGCGGACGCCCGCCACGTCCTCCAGCGGACCGTCGCACGGGCCGCGGAGGCGGGCTTCACGTTCTCCGTCCACCCGGAGATCGAGTTCTACCTCTTCCGCTCCGGCGTCCTGGGCGCCGACGGTCCGGTCCCCGTCGATTCCGCCGGCTACTTCGATCACGTGAACGGGGGCACCGCGAACGACTTCCGGCGCACCTCCGTGCAGGCGCTCGAGGCGATGGGCATCAGCGTCGAGTTCTCGCATCACGAGGCGGGGCCCGGGCAGAACGAGATCGACCTGCGGTACGCGGATGCGCTCACGATGGCCGACAACGTCATGACCTTCCGCGCGCTCGTCAAGGAGATCGCGGTCGAGCAGGGCGTGCACGCGTCCTTCATGCCCAAGCCGCTGGCGGGCGAGCCGGGCAACGGGATGCACACCCACATGTCCCTCTTCGAGGGCGAGACGAACGCGTTCTTCGCGCCGGGCGCGCAGTACCAGCTCTCGTCGGTGGGCCGGCGGTTCATCGCGGGCCTCCTCCACTACGCCCCGGAGATCACCGCCGTCACGAACCAGCACGTCAACTCCTACAAGCGCCTGTGGACCGGCCACGAGGCGCCCAGCTACATCTGCTGGGGCCACCGCAACCGGTCGGCACTGGTCCGCGTCCCCCAGTACAAGTCCGGCAAGGAGTCGTCGGCCCGCATCGAGTACCGGGGCCTCGACTCCGCCGCGAACCCGTATCTGGCCTACGCCGTCATGCTGGCGGCGGGGCTCAAGGGTATCGAGGACGAGCTCGAGCTCCCGGAGGAGGCGGAGGACGACGTCTGGACGCTCACGGATGCGGAGCGCCGTGCCCTGGGCATCCGCTCGCTGCCGCACAACCTGGAGCACGCGATCGCCCTCATGGAGGACAGCGAGCTCGTCGCGACGACGCTGGGCGAGGAGGTCTTCGACTACTTCCTGCGGAACAAGCGCACGGAATGGGCCGGCTACCGGGACCAGGTCACGCCGTTCGAGCTTGATCTGCTCTTCGGCTCCCTGTGATCGCGACGGGGCGCGGGCGCCGCGGTGATCCCGCGCGCCGGAGCGCGCGCGAGAGGGTCAGCCGCGTCTCGCGGTTCCTGGGCGAGGTCGACTCCCTGCTGGGCACGGACCTCGCCCAGCAGTCCGCGATCACGGACCGGGTGGACGCTGCAGTCGACCCGGATGCCGCGGCGCTGGGGCTGCTGCGGATCGTCGAGTCCGCGGTGACCGCGCAGGCCGAGGAGCTCCTCGACGTCCTGCGCGACCCGGACGGCCGACACGTCCTGCTGCAGCGCCTGCTGACCGTCGCCGGGGCCTCCGAGGCGCTCACGGATCACGTGGTCCGTCACCCGGACTCCGCACTCGCGCTGCGGGAGGAGGGCCTCCTCGCACTCGACGTGCCGGACACGGCCGCGGAAGCGCTGCGGGATGCGCTCCTCGAGGCGGTGGGTGCAGATCCGGACCGGCAGGTGGCCGCCCCCGTCGCCGCGATCACCGGGGAGGAGGGCATCGACGCGCTGCGGCGCGCCTACCGGGACGTCGTGCTGCGGCTCGCCGCCGATGACCTCGAGGTCCCCGCGCCCGAGGCCGTGGTCGACGAGGTGAGCCGGGTCCTGTCCGATCTGGCCGGGGCCGCCGTCGAGGCCGCGCTCGCGATCGCGCGCGCTGAGCTGGATCCCACGGCTCGCGTCCGCATGGCCGTCATCGCGATGGGCAAGTGCGGCGCACGGGAGCTCAACTACGTGTCCGACGTCGACGTCGTCTACGCGCACGCGCCCACCGCGGACGCGCCCGCGGACGCTGAGGCACCGGATGAGGACGCCGTGCGCGTCGCCGAGTCGATGGTCGCCCGGATCACGGAGATCGTGGGCGCACCGGGGCGCGAGCCCGCGCTGTGGGAGCTGGACGCCGCCCTGCGGCCGGAGGGGAAGTCGGGTCGCCTCCTGCGCACCGTCGAGGAGTTCGACGCGTACTACCAGGACGTCGCGGAGTCGTGGGAGTTCCAGGCCCTGCTGAAGGCACGTCCCATCGCCGGGGACGTGGTGCTGGGCCGCGACTTCTCCGACGCGCTCCGCCACCATGTGTGGTCCGCGAGCGAGCGCGAGGGGTTCGTCGAGGGTGTCCGAGCGATGCGCCGCAGGGTCGTCGCTCTGCTGCCCACGCAGCACGCGGATGCGCAGATCAAGCTGGGCACCGGCGGCCTGCGGGACGTCGAGTTCTCCGCGCAGCTCCTGCAACTGGTCCACGGCGGCGCGGACGAGTCGATCCGGGCGCCCCAGACGCTGCTGGCCCTGGCACGGCTGGGCGAGCGCGGCTACATCGGCCGCGAGGACGCCGAGGGTCTCGAGACGTGTTATCGCTTCCTGCGCGTCGTCGAGCACCGGCTGCAGCTGCCACGACTGCTGCGGGCCTCCGTCGTCCCGGAGCTGGAGGATCGCAGGCGCCGGCTGGCGCGATCGGTGTACGCGCGCGGCGAGAGGACGATGGAGCGCCTGGATCGCGAGCTGGCGGGCGTGCGCCGCCGTGTGCGCTCGTACCACGAGCAGATCTTCTACCGGCCGATCCTCGCAGCGGCCAGCGCGGCCACTGCCGTCACGAGCCTCAGCCCCGTCGAGGCGCGGCAGCGCCTGGCAGCATTCGGGTACCGCGATACGAAGGCGGCACTCGCGCACATTCAGGCGCTGTCAGCGGGAGTGAGCAGAGCCGCCGTCATCCACCGGCAGGTCCTGCCCGCGATGCTCGATTGGCTGTCCGCAGGTGTGAACCCGGATGCGGGCCTGCTGGCCTTCCGGCAGCTGGGCGAGAGCATGCGCGACTCCGGCTGGTACCTGCGCCTCCTGCGGGACTCCGGCACGACGGTCAGGTCCCTGGCAACCATCCTGTCCGGATCCGTCTTCGCGACGGGACTGCTGCAGCGCACTCCCGCGGCTGTCGAGTGGATCAATGAGGCCACCGCGCTGGAGCCCCGGGACCGCACTGCACTGGAGCGGGAGGCGAGCACCCTCGTGTCCCGCCATGGTGCGGAGGCACAGCGACCGCTGCGGGCCCTCTACGGGCGCGAGCTGCTGCGCACCGCGCTGGCGGACGTGCTCGAGCGAGTGGACGTCCGCGAGACGGGCACTGCCCTGAGCCGGAACGCGGATGTCTACCTCCACGGGCTGCTCACCGCACTGCGCGAGGAGATGGACGGTCCCGACGTCCCGCCGTACGAGTTCGCGGTCATCGCGATGGGACGGCTGGGCGGAGCCGAGATCGGCTACTACTCGGACGCCGACGTCATGTTCGTCCACCGGCCCCTCACCCCGCCGGGGGAGGACACGGCCTCGACGGCCGGCACCGACCTGGCCAAGCACGTGAAGAGGCTCGCCCTCGCCTTCGCGAAGGCGGCCTCGCAGCCGGGTGCGCACCCCGGCATCGTCGTCGACTCCGATCTGCGGCCCGAGGGGCGCTCGGGACCGCTGGTGCGCAGCCTCGACTCCTACCGCGCGTACTACGCGAAGTGGTCCGAGCCGTGGGAGGCGCAGGCGCTGCTGCGGGCCCGCCCCATCGCGGGCGACACCGCGCTGCGGGAGGACTTCCTCGCCCTCATCGATCCGCTGCGGCGGCCCGCGGAGGTGCCCGAGGCCTCGGTCCGGCAGATGCGCAGGCTCAAGGCCCGCATGGAGGCGGAGCGGCTGCCGCGCGGCGCGGACAGGAACACGCATCTGAAGCTGGGCCGCGGCGGCCTGAGCGACGTCGAGTGGACCGTGCAGCTCATCCAGCTGCGGCACGGCCACGAAGTGCCCGGTCTGCGCACCACCTCGACACTGCCCGCGCTGCACGCGGCGACCGAGGCCGGGCTCATCGGAGCCGAGGACGCAGCGGTGCTCGAGGAGGCGTGGCTGCTGGTGTCGGGGCTGCGCTCCGCCGCGATGCTGCTGCGGGGCCGCACGGTCGAGTCGCTGCCGGCGGATCCGTACGAGCTCGAGGCGTGCGCCCGTCTGCTGGGGTACGAGGCCGGGCACGGGCGGGAGCTCGCGGAGGACTACCTCAGCGCCACGCGCCGGGCCCGCCGCGTCGTCGAGCGGTTGTTCTTCGACTTCGACGACACGGCGGACGCGGACGACCCCTGGGCGGGACGGCACGACTGAGTCCGCCAGCCCGCGAGGCCGAGGCGGGACCTGACCTCAGCCGAAGTCGAGGTCCAGCAGCGCGTTCTCGACGACCTCGGGCAGTGCCGGGTGGATCCAGTACTGGCCGGTCGCGACCTCGTCCGCCCGCTGGCCGAAAGCCATCGCCTGGATGAGCGGCTGGATGATCATCGAGGCTTCCGGCCCCATGATGTGGGCGCCCAGGATGCGGCGGGACGAGCGGTCCGCGATGACCTTCGCGAAGCCGGTCGTGTCCTCGAGCGCCCAGCCGTACGCGACACCGCCGTAGTCGCGGCGGCCCACGACCACGTCCGCGCCTGTGGCGCGCGCCTCCTCCTCGGTCATTCCGACCGTCGCGACCTGCGGTGAGGTGAAGACCGCGGCGGGCACTGCGTCGTGGCGGACGATCGCCAGGTCGTTCTCGTGTGCTGCACCGGGAGCACCCGCGGCGATGTCGGCCAGGAGGTTCTTCTGAGCGATCGTGGCCTCGTGATTGGCAACGTGCTTGAGCTGGTGCGGCGAGCAGATGTCGCCCAGGGCGAAGACGCCGGGCAGAGGGGCGCCGTCCGCGAGCACGCGCTGGTGGCGGTCGACGGAGACGCGGGCGTCGGGGAGGACATCGATCCCCGCCGCGGCGGCGTCGATCCCCTGGGAGCTGGGCGTGCGGCCCAGTGCCAGCAGGACGCGATCGACCGTGAGCGGCTCCGGCACCGGGGCGTCCTCGACGCGACCCGTCGCTGCGAACTCGACCCGGACCTTCCCGTCCTCGGTGATGTCGACGCAGGAGACCTCGATGCCGAATCGGACGTCGTGGTCCGCTGCGAAGGCCTCCGTGAAGCGGGCCGAGACCTCGTCGTCCTGCGCGCCCAGCAGGCGCGGGCCGCGGACCGCGGTGGTCGTGCGCGCGCCCAGACCGGTGAAGATGTGCGCGAACTCCATGGCGATGTAGCCGGAGCCCACGATGAGGACAGACTCCGGGAGGTCGTCCACGCGCATGATCGTGCGCGAGGTGTGGAAGGGCGAGCCGGGCGCATCGACCGCAGCGGGATCCAGGCCCGGGATGTTCGGCACGTCTGGATGCGCGCCCGCGGCGATGACGATCCGGTCCGCGGTGATCTCCCCACCGCTGTCGGTGACCAGCGAGTGGGGGCCGGTGAAGCGGACGTGCTCCGGGATGACGGTGGTGTTCTCCAGCTCATGGGTCCGGTAGTGCCGTCCGGACGCCTCGATCTCGTCGATGCGGGCGAAGACCCGGTCGCGGATCGCGGGCCAGTCCGCACCCAGGTAGCGGGTGGACAGACCCAGGTCGCTGGAGTCGGCGGCCTGCTGGGCGACCGAAGCCGGGTGCACGTACATCTTCGTGGGGATGCAGCCCGCGTTGAGGCAGGTGCCGCCGAACAGGTGGGGCTCCGCGATCGCCACCCGCAGATGGGCGAAGCGGTCGTCGAGGATCGAGTTGCCGGAGCCGGTGCCGATGACCAGCACGTCAAAATGCGTCATGCGGCCAGTCTAGTGACGCGGAGGCACGGTCTGCGGACGGCAGGAGGCCCCGCGCGGTGCGCGGGGCCTCCTGCTGATCTCATGAACCGCGGGCGGATCAGATCGAGAAGTAGAGCTCGAACTCGGTGGGCGTGGGGCGGAGTCGAGCGACCTCGATCTCCTCCTCGCGCTTGTAGCGGATCCAGGTCTCGATGAGGTCCTCCGTGAAGACGTCGCCGGCGGTCAGGAACTCGTGGTCCTGCTCCAGCGCCTCGAGTGCCTCCTCGAGGGACTGCGGCACGAGGGCGATGCCCTCGAGTTCCTCCGGCGGCAGCTCGTAGAGGTCCTTGTCGACGGGCTCCGGCGGCTCGATGCGGTTCTTGATCCCGTCCAGGCCCGCCATCAGCTGCGCGGCGAACGCGAGGTAGGGGTTGGACGACGGGTCCGGCACGCGGAACTCGAGGCGCTTCGCCTTGGGCGACGAACCCGTGACCGGGATGCGGATGGCCGCGGAGCGGTTCCGTGCCGAATACACGAGGTTGACCGGAGCCTCGTAGCCCTTCACCAGTCGACGGTACGAGTTGATCGTCGGGTTGGTGAACGCGAGGACCGCGCCGGCGTGCTCGATGAGACCGCCGATGTACCAGCGTGCCAGGTCAGAGAGGCCCGCGTAGCCGTTCTCGTCGTAGAAGAGCGGCTTGCCGTCCTTCCACAGGGACTGGTGGCAGTGCATGCCCGAGCCGTTGTCGCCGTACATGGGCTTGGGCATGAACGTCGCGGTCTTGCCGTTCTCCAGCGCCACGTTCTTCACGACGTACTTGAAGTCCAGCAGCTGGTCCGCAGCGTGCTTGAGCGTGTCGAACTTGTAGTTGATCTCCTGCTGACCCGCAGTGCCGACCTCGTGGTGGGCGCGCTCGACCGTGAAGCCCATCTCCTTGAGCGTCAGCGAGATCTCGTCGCGGATGTCTGCGAAGTGGTCCTGCGGCGAGACCGGGAAGTAGCCGCCCTTGATGGGCGTCTTGTAGCCCAGGTTGCCGCCCGGCTCCTCCGCACCGGTGTTCCAGGCGGCCTCGACCGAGTCGATCTGGTAGAAGCTATGACCCGGAGTGGTCTGGTAGCGGATGTCGTCGAAGAGGTAGAACTCCGCCTCCGCACCCACGTTCACCGTGTCCGCGATCCCCGTGCTGCGCAGGTAGGCCTCGGCCTTCTCCGCCACCTGGCGCGGATCGCGCGAGTAGGGCTCATCGGTGAAGGGGTCGACGATCGAGTGCGTGATGACGAGGGTCTTGGCCTCGCGGAACGGATCGAGGTAGGCGGATTCCACGTCCGCCAGCAGCTTCATGTCGGACTCGTGGATCCCCTGGAACCCGCGGATCGAGGAACCGTCGAACAGCAGCCCCTCACTGATCTCCTCCTCGCCGTACGACTCTGCGGGGAGGTTGAAGTGCTGGACGACGCCCGGCAGATCGCAGAAGCGGATGTCGATGAATGCGACATCCTCCTTCCGCACGTATTCGATGAGTTCCTGTGCTGAGGTGAACACTCGCACTCTCCTGAGTTCGATGGTGTGTGTGGCGCTCCGGTCCCCACCCGCCCGGCCGGCATGACAACCGACGCTGTGATGGATGACGCACGAGTTGACTCCATCTTAACGGCATGCAGAACCTGGGCGCCACTCAGGGTGACGGTGCGCCCCTGACAGTGGCATCACCGGATCCATCCCCGTGAAGCGGATCGACTAGCCTGGTGGGCATGGTCGCAGACAAGCAGGAACGGTCGGACGGCGCGCAGTCGTCCAGGCCCGACAGGTCGGAATGGCTGACGGGACCCACCCTGCCGGACGGGGTCTGGCAGGGGCAGCGGCTGGGACTTCCGGAGACCGGGCCCGGTTCGATCGCCTCGATGCTGCGCCGCGTGGGCGGCATCGCGATCGACTGGGCGATCGCACTCATGGTCGCGAACCTCATCGTCGACGCGGACGTCATGCTCATGAACGTCGCGATCCAGACGACCTTCGTCGTCCTCTACCTGGTGTGCGTGTGGCTGCTGGGCCGGACACCGGGCCACTGGATCATGGGCATCGGCGTCATCGACCTGGCCAGCCGGGGCACCCTGGCGTCGACCGGCGCGGTCGGGGCTCTGCGCGCACTGGTGCGCACGCTGCTCGTGTGCCTCGTCATCCCGGCCGTCCTCACGGATCCGGACGGGCGCGGCCTGCACGACAAGGCGTCCTCGACGGTCGTCGTCCGCACGCGGTAGACGACGTGCGAGGACGCGGTGGACGACAGACGCGGCGGACCGTCCACAGACAGTCCGCCGCGTCGTCCATCCGCCCTCAGCGGGATCAGCGACCGCGCAGGGCGCGCCGATCGGGGCGCATGCGGTTGGGGTCGATCCCCTTGGGGATCGGCGGGCGCGAGGTCATGGACCCGATGCCGGTGAGGCGGTTGCGCACAGCCAGGATCTCCGCCTTGTTCAGCTTGCGCGGGTACTTGTAGAGGGTCTTGGTGATGTTCTCCATCGGCACCTGATCGGTGCCCTCTCCGCCCTGGAAGGTGTGGACCGGCACGCCCTTGACGATCTTCTCGTGGCGGCGGGCCTCCTTCTCCAGGAGCTTCGCGACCTTGTGCCGGCTGCGTCCCTCGCCCACGAGGACGACACCGCCGCGGCCGGTGGTCCGGAAGACCATCTCCTGCGTGCGCGGGTCGACAGCGATGGGCTGATCCTCCATGAGCCACCCGCGGCGGGCCGTGCCCAGCACGGCTCCGATCGCACCAGGCTGACCGCGCATCTGGTCGAAGGCCGCGGTCTCTGCGAAGCGTCCCAGGAGGAACATCGCGAGGAGGACGCCGCCCATCAGGCCCATGACGCCCCAGAGGATCGTGCCCAGCACGCCGCCTCCGATGAGCAGGCCCACGATGACGCCGATCGCGGTGAGTCCCACGAGGGCAGCGGCCAGCAGCCACGGGACGGCGGGGTTGTGCTTCCGCGCCAGGGTGAAGACCTGGCGCATCTGCTGGATCCGGCCGTCCTGCTTCTTCGGCTTCCTGTTCCTGGTGCGGCCGAAGAGGCCCTTGCGGGGGGTATCGCTGTTCGTGGACATGCTCTCGCTTCAGTGCGGATGATGGGGAGGGGTCAACTCAGTAGTGTACCTCTTCGCCCTCACCGAAGGCGTCGACGACCGCCTGGGCCTCCTGCCGTGCGGGGACGTCCTCGCGGTCGAGGTGGGCCAGGTGTGCGGGGATCTCCTCGCCGCGCGAGCGCATCGCGCCCGCCCAGAGCTTGCCGGCCCGGTACGACGAGCGGACCAGCGGACCGGACATGACGCCCAGGAAGCCCATCTTCTCGGCCTCGTCCCGCAGCTCCACGAAGGTCTGGGGCTTCACCCAGCGCTCGATGGGGTGGTGGCGCTCCGACGGGCGCATGTACTGGGTGATCGTCAGCAGATCCGTCCCCGCCTCCTTGAGGTCGCGCATCGCCTCGACGATCTCCTCGTCCGTCTCGCCCATGCCCAGGATGAGGTTGGACTTCGTCACCAGACCGGCGTCGCGCGCCTTCGTGATGACGGACAGCGAGCGCTCGTAGCGGAAGCCCGGGCGGATCCGTCGGAAGATGCGCGGGACGGTCTCGACGTTGTGCGCCAGCACCTCCGGACGGCTGGAGAAGACCTCGGCGAGCTGATCGTCCTTCGAGTCGAAGTCGGGGATCAGCAGCTCGACGCCCGTGCCCATCCCGTCCGGATGCTCGATCTCGTGGATCTTCCGGACCGTCTCTGCGTACAGCCAGGCGCCGCCGTCGGCCAGGTCGTCCCGCGCCACGCCCGTGACGGTCGAGTAGCGCAGTCCCATCTGCCGCACGGAATCGGCCACGCGACGCGGCTCATCCGCATCGAAGTCGGCGGGCTTGCCCGTGTCGATCTGGCAGAAGTCGCAGCGGCGGGTGCACTGCTCGCCACCGATGAGGAACGTGGCCTCCCGGTCCTCCCAGCACTCGAAGATGTTGGGGCAGCCCGCCTCCTCGCAGACGGTGTTGAGGCCCGCGCTGCGGACCAGTGACTTGAGCTGCGTGAACTCCGGGCCGATCTTCGCCTTCGCCTTGATCCACTCGGGCTTCTGCTCGATCGGGGTCTGCGAGTTGCGGGCTTCGATGCGGAGGAGCTTCCGGCCTTCAGGTGCGAGTGCCACGGGCATCCCTTCGTGTGTCGTGATGGGGGAGAGAGGGTCTCAGGCGGTGATGTGCGTCTGGAGCAGGTCTGCGAGTCGATCCGCGACATCCGCGGGTGAGATGTCCCGACCCAGCTCGCGCGACATCGACGTGAGGCCGGCGTCCGCGATGCCGCAGGGGATGATCGAGTCGAAGCCGTCCGGGGCATTCGAGCAGTTGAGGGCCAGCCCGTGCATCGTGACGCCGTCGTGGATGCGGATGCCGATGGCTGCGATCTTGCGCGTGGGGCCCGTCTCGTCCGCGTGGAGCCAGACGCCGGCGCGGTCCTCGATCGTGTGCGCGGTGATGCCGTGCTCGGCGAGGAGCGCGATGAGCGCGGTCTCGATCTGGGTGACGAAGAGGCGGACCTCCTTGGGATCATTCAGCCGGTAGAGGAGGTAGGCGACGAGCTGTCCGGGTCCGTGCCAGGTGATCTTCCCGCCCCGGTCCACGTCGATGACGGGCGTGCCGTCAGCGGGCCGCTCGTGGTCCTCCGTGCGCTTGCCGGCGGTGAAGACGGACTCGTGCTCGAGGAGGAGGAGGGTGCTGGGTCGCTCGTCGCGGACGATCCCGTCGTGGAGGCGGGTCTGGAGCTCCCAGGCCTGCTGGTAGTCGACGAGGTCGGGCGCGAAGCCGAGGCGTTCGACGGTGAAGACCATGCGTCCCACTGTATCGCCGGGGCACGGCCGGGCCGGGCTTGATGCGTGCAATCCGTAACACGCCCCCCGAGTTGCACGCTGAAACACATCTATCCACAGGAAACGACACCGAGCACTCCTCACATGCGCATTCGTGCCACACTCGTGAGCGAGCATCATCCGACGAGGACGGAGACGGCGATGAGCGCACACGCACGGGAGCACGGCACGGGCGCGCAGTGGACGCACGAGGCCGCGATCGATGACGGGATCATCCGCGTCCGCGCGGACAGGTCGACCCGGTGGTTCATCACGCCTGATCAGCCGGGGACCGACGTGGCGGAGGAGCTGCACGGCTTCCCCAGCGCGGCGGCGGGACGGGTGCACGATCGTGAAGGCCTTCTGGTCCCGCGGTGCGCAGGGGGACTCCTCGACCCGGCGCTGCGCGTGCGCGGAGGAATGGCACCGCCCCTGGCACTGGGGCTGCTCGACGAGGCGCTCGAGCTGCTCACCGCGGCACCGGCCGCACCACCGGGCACCTCGCGTGTCACGCGTCGGGCTCTCGCTCTGGATGCGGACGGCGCGGTCGTCCTGCTGCCGGGCCGGCTGCGGGCGGCGGCAGCTCGCACCGACAGCGCGGAACTGGGCGAGATCCTGCATCTGGCATTGACAGGGCGGACCTGGGAGGAGACCGGCGTCCCGCTGGAACTCACCGCCCCCGAGGTCCCGTCGGATGTGGCCCGGCTCGTCACCGACCTGCTCGAGGACACGGCGGGGCACATGGAGCCCCACAGCATCCGTGCGCGCATCTGCGCGCTGGGGCCGTCGCGGGATCGCGGCTTCCTTCCGGCGGAGCCGGGTGTCTCCGAGGACGCGGCGCCGACCGCCACGCTGGGTGGGGACCTCGTGCGGGAGCTGCGCGGTGTTCCGCGGGCGGGGAGGGGTGCCGAGGCCGCACCGTCGAGCGCGGGAGACTCAGTCAGGAGAGAGCGCCGACGCGAGCGACGCCGGCCGTCGACGCGCGCGGGCCGCGATCGGTCGCGGAGTCCGGGCAGGGGGCGGGGTCGGCAGATCGTCGTCCTCGCCGCGGGCATCGGAGTCTGCTGCGGGATCATCCTCATGATCCGGTCTCTGACCGGCGCGGACGCGATCGATCCGCAAGCGGAGTCTCTCCGCACCGGTGCGACGACCGGACCTGTGGCTGGATCCGATGCGACGGACGGTGCGATCGTGCCCACGGAGGACTCCGCGGATCCCGCGAGCGCCGTCGTGGCGCTGAGCCGGGAGCGGGCCCTCGCGATCGCGGAGGGGGACCGTGAGGCCCTGAGCGCCCTGACCGTCCCCGGGTCTCCGGCCGCGGCCGCCGATGCGACGATGCTGCTCGCTGCCTGCGCAGCCGCCTGTCCGTCACCGCGCGCGCTCGAGCTGACGGAGATCGAGGTGCTGGAAGCACCCGGCGGCGACGCGGAGGACGACGGTGCGCGCGCGGCTGTGGGGGCGACGATGGTGACGGAGGGGGAGCCGGGGGTCCCGGTCATCTTCCTGCTCGAGCGCGCGGACAGCGGGTGGCTCGTGCACAGCGTCGAGCACGCCCCCGCATGAGTGGCACCGGTGGCAGACAGCGAAGCGGGGCGGTGGACCATCAGGTCCACCGCCCCGCTGTCACAGGCCGAGCCTCAGGGGCTCACGACTGCGCGGAGTTCCGCATCAGAGCTCGAGGTCGCCCTCGAAGTCGCCCTCCTGCAGACGCTCGCGGATCGTCTTGAGGAAGCGACCCGCATCCGCACCGTCCACCAGCTCGTGGTTGTAGGTGAGCGGCAGGTACACCATGTCGCGGATGGCCACCGACTCGCTGCCGTCCGCGGCGGGCACCACCATCGGACGCCGCACGATCGTGCCCACGCCCAGGATGCCGGACTGCGGGTAGTTGATGATCGGGGTGTCCATGATCGCGCCGAAGCTGCCGATGTTCGTGACGGAGAAGGTTCCGCCCGACAGCTCGTCCGGCTTGATCTGGTTGTTCCGCGTGCGGTCGGCCAGGTCGTCGATCGCCTTCGAGATTCCGGCGATCGACAGGGACCCGGCGTCCTTGATGACCGGGACCAGCAGACCGCGCGGTGTGTCGACCGCGATGCCGATGTGCTCGTGATCGAAGTACTCGATCTGCTTGCCGTCCTCGGACAGCTGCGCATTCATCTCCGGGTGGATCTGCAGCGCCTCGATGACCGCCTTGATGAAGAACGGCAGGTACGTGAGCTTCACGCCGTGCTTCTGCTGGAAGGCGTCCTTCGTCGACTTCCGCAGGACCGCGATCGGCGTGACGTCGACCTCGGTGACCTGCGTGAGCTGCGAGGTGTTCTGCAGCGACTCGCGCATGCGCTTCGCGATCGTCTGACGGATGCGCGAGGCCTTCTGCGTGGAGCCGCGCAGCTTCTTCGCCTCCTCCGACAGTTCCACGACGCGCGGTCCCTGAGAGGCCGCAGCCGCACCGTCACCGCTCACGGGGGCCGGCGATGTCGCAGCGTTGAGCACGTCCTGCTTGCGGATGCGCCCGCCCACGCCGGTGCCGGTGAGCGACGACAGGTCGACGCCCTTCTGCTTGGCGAGCTTGCGCACGAGCGGCGTGACGTAGGCGGCGTTGCTGCCGGCCACGCTGGCGGCGATCTCCTCGCCGGACGCGGGTGCTGCGGCCGGAGCGGACTGCTGCGCGGGTGCCTCGGCAGCCGCCGGGGCGGCCTTCTGGGGCTGTGGCTCGGGCTCCGGCTCGGGCTCCGGCTCGGTTGCAGGGGCCTCCGGCTCGGGCTCGGCGGCAGGGGCCTCCGGCTCCGGTGCGGACTCTTCGGCCGCCGGTGCCGCAGCAGGTGCGTCGTCCGCGGGTGCGGCCGCATCGGCCGATCCCACGAGTGCGAGCTTGCCGCCCACCTCGACGTCGTCGTCCTCCTCCGCGTACAGGGCGAGGACGGTTCCGGCGACGGGGGAGGGAACCTCGGTGTCGACCTTGTCGGTCGAGACCTCGAGCAGCGGCTCGTCGACCTCGACGGTCTCGCCGACGGCCTTGAGCCAGCGGGTGACGGTGCCCTCGGTGACGGACTCGCCGAGTGCCGGCA
>DWZY01000316.1 GCA_019117325.1 Candidatus Brevibacterium intestinigallinarum | reverse complement strand
GGCCGAATTGGCGCAGGTGGTCCTTGAGGTCCTGATTGATGATGCCCGGCTGGACTCGGACGGTGCGCTCCGAGGTGTTGACCTCCAGCACGTCCTTCATGCCGGCGACGGACAGGAGGATCGAGCCCTCCGTCGCGTTCGCGCCGCCGGAGATGCCGCTGCGCGCACCCTGCGGGACGACCGGGATGCGGTGCTCGTGGGCGAAGCGGACCGTGGCCTGGACGTCCTCGACGGTCTTGGCACGGACAAGTGCGATCGCGCCGTCGTGCGGGCAGAAGAGCGCCTCGTCCTTCGAATGCGCGGCGACGACATCCGGGTCCGTCGTGAGCGCGCCGTCGGTCAGCTGGGCTGCGAGCGTCTGCAGGTCCATGGGTCTCCTTCGCGTGGGGCTGGGGCCATTGTTCCACCGCGCTGGTCAGGCGGGGTGCGCGGGGCGAATGAGGTGGCGAACGGTGCTTCTGCCCGATGAACTTGAAGGTTCAACTTCTGCTGTATGATCATCGGGATCTCTCTCGAAAATCGGCGCATATGTCGCGCCGATCCTCCTGGAACAGGAACCCCGCAGTGACATACCGTCCCCTCGTTGCGCTCAGCTCTCTTGCCCTCCTCACTCTCGCAGGCTGCGGCGCCGCCGACTCGAGCTCACAGCTGCCCGTTCCCGTCGAGACGGTCACCGTGACTGCGGAGGCAGAGCCCGCTCCCACCGTGACGGTCACAGTCACTGCTGATCCGGACGATGACGTCGAGGCGCAGGATGTGTCTGCGGAGAGCGCAGATTCCGCAGGCGGGGCCCGGTCGTCAGTGCAGAGCGACGAGACGTCCGGACAGCGCAACGCGCGGAAGTCCGCGGAGTCCTACCTCGAATACAGCGCCTTCTCGCGCGAGGGGCTCATCGAGCAGCTCGAGTACGAGGAGTTCAGCCGGGCTGATGCCGAGTACGCGGTCGACGCCGTCAACGCAGACTGGAACGAGCAGGCCGTCAAGTCTGCGGAGTCGTACCTCGAATACAGCTCCTTCTCGCTGAGCGGGCTCATCGATCAGTTGGAGTACGAGGGCTTCACCCCGTCACAGGCCGAGTACGGAGCGAACCAGGCCTACTGAGCACCCTGCCTGCTGACGCGCTCGCACCGTCTCACACCTGCGGCTGGACCGACTCCCGGATCCAAGTGAGGTAGTCCTCGCTGCCGTCGACGATCGGCTGGACGATGAACTCCGGCTCGTCGTACGGGTGGCGCTGGGCGATGTGGTCGCGCAGGGGGCCGGCGGCGGCCTCGGCGGTGGTCTTGACGGTCAGCAGCCACTCCGGAACGTTGTGCACCTGGCCCTGCCAGCGGTAGTAGCTGCGGACCTGGGCGACCTGCACGCACGCGGCCAGGCCCTGTTCGATGAGGGCGGAGGCGAGCGCCTCCGCGGCCTCAGCCGAATCGACGGTCGTCTGCGCCGTCACGCAGTCCGGCAGATCGCGACTCGAGGCCTCCCGCGCGCTCCCGTCGACGGGAGCGGCAGCATCCTGCTGGGCCTGCGGTTCCGGGGTGGAGGGGTTCATCGACATCACTGATCCTGTTCGCCGAGGTCCGATTCGATCAGGCAGCCCGCAACGCGTCCGCGCCCGGGCAGGGCCTCGCCTGCAGTGTAGTGATTGGCCCTTGCGCATTGCGGCTAACGCCATTAGCTATGAAGCTATGAACAGTCGCCCTCGGTCGGCCAACTGATGGCTCGCGCCGGACTCACGCGCGACGCGGTCGTCGACATCGCGCTCACGATCGTGGACTCCGACGGCTCGGACGCGTTGTCGCTCCGCGCCGTCGCCGAGCACGCACGCGTGGCCCCGCCGTCTCTCTACAAGCACATCGCGGGACTCCCGGCCTTGCGCACGCAGGTGTCGATCCGCGTCCTCGACGAGCTCACCGCCGCGCTCACGCAGGCTGCGATCGGCCGCAGCGGGCCCACCGCCGTCGCCGCGCTCCTCCACGCTTACCGCGCGTACGCGGTCGCCCATCCCGCCCGCTACGCCGCCGTCCCCGCGGACCCCCTGCACGACCCCGCTCTCGCGGAGGCCGCCGGCCGGCAGCTGGCCGTCATCCAGACCGTGCTGCTGGGGTGCGGGATCACCGGCGCCGAGGCCGTCCACACCATTCGCGGCCTGCGCGCCGTGGTGCACGGGTTCTCTCACATCGACGCCGCGGGCGGGTTCGGCCTTTCCGAGGACGTGGACGAGAGCTTCGACCGACTCGTCCGAACGTTCACCGCGGCGCTGCCAGAGAATCAGCACACCGCCTGAGGACCACAGACCCCTGAGGAGTCATCATGGTCAGTCCCACCGCCCACGGATCCGCCACCCGCTTCACGTCCACGTGCCTCATCATCGCCGCACTCCTCTTCGCCGCGTTTCCATTGCTGCGCCCCTGGGGTGACAAGGACGGCACGAGCGCCGGCCTGATCGACGCGATGGCCTCACCTCTGTGGGTCGTCGCGCACTGTGCAGGCGCCTTCGGCTTCGTCGCCCTGACTCTCGCCGCGGTCGGTCTGCGCGATCTCCATCGCGGCACTCCCGGCCAGCGGGGTGCGAGGATCGGCGCACTCGTGCTGGCTGTGGGGTCCGGAGGCACGCTTCTGTACTACGGCGCCGAGACCTTCGCCCTCCACGCCCTCGCCGCCTCCCCCACGGATCAGACGGAGGCACTCATCGCCGCCGTCCGCGAAGGCACCACCCAGCTCACCCTCTTCGGCGTGGGGCTCCTCCTCGTCGCCGCCGGTGCGACCCTGCTGGCGCTCGCCGTACAGCGCGGCGGCGTGCTCCCCCGCTGGAGCGCCGTCCCACTGGCCATCACCGTGGCGCTCTACCTCCCGCAGTTCTTCACAACCCCAGGACTGCGGGTGGCGCACGGAATAGTCTTGGCGGCCTCGGCGGTGTGGATGGCAGTCGCAGTCCTGCGCAGCAGGCGCGAGGCTCGCGTCATAGCGTAGGCGTGACGCAGTCCGGTCAGGACTGCGCCTACTCCTCGAGGCCGAAGAACTCGACGAGTTCGGGGCGGCGGTCCTCGCTGTTGAGCCGGACGTTCCAGTCGCACTGCGTGGCTTCGTCTCCGCCATCCGTCACGAGGACGACGCGGATCGCCTGGGGCGAGCGCGCGAAGAATCCCTCATCGACAAGCAGTGCCATCGCATCGACGACTGCAGACCAGACCGTCTCGCGGTGAGC
>DWZY01000315.1 GCA_019117325.1 Candidatus Brevibacterium intestinigallinarum | reverse complement strand
TCGACGGCGTGCCGCAGGAGGACTACCTCCAGTGGATGCGGGCGGCGACGATCATCTCCGCCACCGGGTGCCCGGCGATCTCCGTGCCCGCCGGCTTCACGCGTGAGGGCCTGCCCGTGGGCGTCCAGCTGGTCGCCGCGCCGGGCAAGGATGTTGAGCTGCTGCTGGCGGCTCAGGCCTTCGAGGAGCTCACGGAGCACCACCTGCGCCGCCCGCCGCTGTGAGGTGACAGGGCGCTGCGCCCGCGCGCGGCACCCGCGCTCCTCACCTGCACGCGACACGCCGCGCTCTTCACCCACACGCGACACGCCGTGTGAGCGCTCGACGCACCCCCGTTCGCGGGGGTGCGTCGTGCATTCAGGCGGGGTGTCGCGAGAGTGCCGGGAGATCCGCTCCCACCAAAGCCTTCCTTTTATGAAGTGCACTCCGTAATGTGAAGTCATGAGCAAGGATTACAGGCAGTTCTGCGGTCTCTCACGAGCGGCCGCTGTGCTGGGCGAGCGGTGGGCGCTCCTGCTCGTTCGCGACCTGACGGTGGGCGCGAGACGGTTCACGGACCTGCAGGCGGGGCTGCCTGGAATCCCCGCCGCGGTGCTCACCGCCCGGCTTCGCGAGCTGGAGGGCGCGGGTATCGTCCGCCGCGCACCGGGGCCCGCGCGCGGGATGCTCTACGAGCTGACGGCGCGGGGGAATGAGCTGGAGCCGATCCTGGATGCACTGGGCCGGTGGGGAGCGCTGACGATGGAGGAGCCCCGCGACTCGGAGGTCGTCACGGATGCCTCGCTGGCAGCCGCGCTGCGGTCGGCTCGCGTGTCGGTCGCGGTGCCGCACTCCTTCACCGTCCACGTGCGCTCCGGCGGAGCAGAGGCCTGGGCCGCGGTGCACGATGAGGGCGTCGTGGTGGGGCCGGGTGAACCGCAGCGGGACGCGGACCTCGTTCTGGACGCCGGGCCGCAGCTGCGCCTGCTGCTTGCGGGCACTCTGACCCCCGATGAGGCGCTCGCGTCGGGCGATCTCGCCATCACTGGAGACCGCCGGCTCCTGGACGCGTTCGTCCATGCTTTCCGAGTCCCTCTGGCAGCGCACTCACCCCATGAGAGCGCGCATCACCTGACGCCTCACGCCACCTGATCATGCGCATCACCTGACAGCGCACACCCCCTGAGAGGACCTCACCATGCGGCTCAGCATCAATCTCTTCATGACCCTGGACGGCGTCTGCCAGGGGCCCGGCAGCCCCGAGGAGGACACGCGCGACGGCTTCGAGCGCGGCGGGTGGCTCCTGCCGCACTTCGACGCCGGGTGCGGGGAGGCGGTGGGTGACTGGTTCAGTCACGGCGCCGCACTGCTGCTGGGGCGTCGGACCTATGACACGTTCGCCTCCCACTGGCCGCTCGTGACGGATCCGGGCGACGAGGTCGCAGCGGCGATCAACACGCGGCAGAAGCACGTCGTCACCTCCTCGCCCACGGGTGAGGTCTGGGCAGACACGACCGCCATCGTCGATGGAGACATCCTGGACCGCGTCCGCGCCCTCAAGGGCGAGGCCGGTGATGAGCTCCAGGTGCACGGCAGCGTCCGCCTGGCCCGCACGCTGCACCAGGCGGGGCTTGTCGATGTCTACCGCCTGCTCATCGCCCCGGTCGTCGTGGGCTCCGGAGCGCGCCTCTTCGGCCCCGAGGGGCCCGCGCACTCCCTGGCCGTCACGACCGGAACCGTCACGGACAGCGGGGTCAGCTCGCTCGTCATGGAGCCGCGCGATTTCGCAACCGCGACCGCGATGGTCGAGGACGGCCGGGACGTCGTCCGCGACTGACGCGCGACACTCCGCGTGCGTGTTCGACACACCCCTGTTCGCGGGGGTGTGTCGTGCATTCAGTCGGCGTGTCGCGGGGTCTGGGGCGACTGGCGCACTCACCGCACCACCAGCTGATTGTCAGGGATCGGGGAGACCTCTCGGAACTTGCGATGTGACCTGAATCTGAATCATCGGCTTGCGATTGTCGCAAGTCGACCCTATGGTCGATCCTGTGGACACGCAGAGACAGGACGACGCCGCGACGGCAGATGATGCCGCGACGGCCGACGACGCGCAGCAACTGACGTCACCGCAGGCCCCGCGCAAGTCCGGACGCGCCATCCGCGACCCGGAGATCTCCGAGCGCTTCCGCCAGGCCGTCCGCAGCTCCGGGATCGCGCAGCGCGAGATCGGCCGGACCATCGGCATGGACGAGTCGAAGCTGTCGAAATCGATCAACGGGCAGCGCCGCTTCCAGTCCGATGAGCTCTTCGACTTCGCGACCGTCACCGGCGTGACCGTCAGCTGGCTGCTGACCGGCACGGACTCGGACGACCAGCTGACCGCCGCCCCCGCGCGGACCGCCCTGCCGGCACGCGCACCGGGTGTGCCCCACGAGCGCGAGAAGAGCCGGCGCCGCCTCGTCGTCGAGGCCTGGAACCTGTTCTCGCAGCACGGCTACGAGCACGTCCGCATGGCCGACATCGCGCGAGCCGCAGAGGTGTCGCCGCCCGCCGTGCACTATCACTTCGCCAGCAAGTGGGACCTCTTCGCAGAGGCGATGCGCTACAGCGTCAAGCTGGCCTACGACCGCCAGCTGTCCGAGCTGGGCGAGATCCACGATCCGGCCTCCCGCCTGCGGGCGCTCGTGCAGATGCAGCTGCCGGAGCAGCCGGTGCCGCGCCGCGAATGGTCCATCTGGGTGCAGATGTGGGCGGCAGCCGTGACCAGCGAGGACGCGCGGGCGGAGCACGAGAACAGCTACAGCCGCTGGGAGCGCACCGTCCGGGACCTCATCCGCGACTGCATCGACGCGGGCCTCTGCCGGCCAGTCGACCTCGACGACGCGGTCCTCCACCTCACCGGCCTCATCGACGGCCTGGGCATCCGTGTGCTGTCCGGTCTGCTGACGCCCCAGCGGATGCGCGACACCGTCCTGGGCTGGATCGACTCGCACCTGCTGCTCAACCCCACAGATTCCCCGAACCACACCGACCCGTCTGAAAGGACAGTGTCATGAACCGTTCCGTCATCCTCACGTGCGCCCTCACGGGTGCGGGCGACACCGCCGGCAAGTCCGAGCACGTCCCCGTCACCCCGCAGGAGATCGCGGACTCCGGCATCGCCGCGGCCCGCGCCGGCGCCTCCGTCATCCACATCCACGTCCGCGACCCGCAGACGAAGCAGGGCTCCCGCGAGACGGAGTTCTACGCGGAGGTCGCCCGCCTCGTCCGCGCCTCGGACGTCGATCCCGTCATCAACATGACCGCGGGCATGGGCGGCGACCTCGTCATCGATCCGGAGAACCCCACCGTCTCCGTCGACGGCACGGACCTGGTGAACCAGGCGGAGCGCCTCACGCACGTCGAGGTCCTGCGCCCGGAGATCTGCACTCTGGACTGCGGCACCCTCAACTTCGGCGAGGGCTCCAGCATCTACATCTCGACCCCGGACATGATGCGGGCCGGCGCGGCGCGCATCCGCGAGCTGGGCGTGAAGCCGGAGCTGGAGATCTTCGACACCGGCAACCTGTGGTTCGCCAACGTCATGCACCAGGAG
>DWZY01000314.1 GCA_019117325.1 Candidatus Brevibacterium intestinigallinarum | reverse complement strand
GATCGAGCAGTTCGGCACACCGCAGGAGCTGCTCTCATCGCCCCGGACTGCGTTCGCCGCCACCTTCATCGGCACCCCTCCGGCGAACATCGTCACGTGCCGGGTCGACGCGGGCCGTCTCGTCACCGATGGTGTCGATTGCGGACCGGTGCCGCAGGACCCTGCCGTCGCGAGGGCGGAGGGGGATACCGTCCTCGCGATGTACCGGGCCGCGTCGCTCTCGCTCGCCACGGAACAGGGAGGTCACTCCGAGACGGGATCCGGTGCTCGCCTGCGAGCGGCCTTCGCGGACCAGGTACCGATGGCGGACAGGTGGGTGATCGGAGCGGTCCTGGATGACGGCACGCGCGTGTCGGTCATCTGCGACGAGCCGGTCGAGTTGGCGGTCGGGGCAGCGCTAGAGGTCCGGCTGCCCTCGGAGCCGGACGCGCTCTTCGACGAGACCGGCACAGTGCGCGGGGGGTGGGACTGATGATCCGTGTGCTCCTCGTCCGTCACGGCGAGACGGAGTGGAACGTCGCCCGCCGTCTGCAGGGCCAGCAGGACATCGGCCTGTCGGAGGTCGGACGCAGGCAGGTGGAGGCGCTGCGCGGCACCGTCGCGGACGCGGCGCCGGAGCACGTCCTTGTATCCGGACTGTGCCGTGCACGTGAGTCTGCGGAGGTGCTGGGTCTGACCGTGCGACGTGCGGACCGTCGCTTCGATGAAGCGCACCTGGGCGACTGGGAGGGGAGGCTATCTGCTGGCATCCGGGCAGAGAATTCGCAGCAGTATGCGGACTGGCGGGCCGGACTGTACCGACCGCCGGGAGCGGAGAGCTTCGAGACGCTGACGGCCCGCGTTCTGGATGGACTGAGCGCGGCGGTGCAGGACGCGGAGGATGCAGGGGCACGCACGCTTCTCGTCGTCACCCACGGGGGACCGATCCGTGCGCTCCTGCGGGAGGTCGTGGGACTCGACCCGCGCAGTGCCGTGCCCAGCCACCCGGCCAGTCTCACTGTGCTGGACGTCGAGGGCAGCCCGGCCGCCCTGCGTGCACGCCACGAGGGGAGAATGAACGAGGTCGGTGCCGCTCGACTTCGCCTGTACAACTACTCACCCGCGCTGTCGCGGCAGGATCCATCCGACTGAGCGGGGCTGCGGTGAGTGGGCGGCAGTCCGCAGAGTCACCCCAGCCCCCGACGGGACACCGCGCGTGTCCAGCTTCCTCTGACGGGCACGACCTAGACTGGTGCGCATGACTGTGACCGTTCCCGTGCCGACGATGCCGCGCCGCCGCAAGGATCCCTCGCAGATCCGCCCGCCAGCCAGCGGTGAGAAGAAGGTCCTGCTGGCCGCTCCGCGCGGATACTGCGCGGGGGTCGACCGAGCGGTCATCGCGGTCGAGCAGGCGCTGGAGCACTACGGAGCACCCATCTACGTGCGCAAGGAGATCGTCCACAACCGGCATGTCGTGGACACACTCTCGGAGCAGGGCGCGATCTTCGTCGACGAGACGGACGCGGTGCCGGAGGGAGCGCGGGTCGTCTTCTCCGCACACGGCGTGTCTCCAGCGGTGCACGCCGAGGCAGCCACCCGGAACCTCGACACGATCGACGCGACCTGCCCGCTCGTGACCAAGGTGCACCGCGAGGCGGTGCGGTTCGCCAAGCGCGGCTACTCGATCGTGCTCGTGGGGCACGCCGGTCACGAGGAGGTCGAGGGCACGATGGGCGAGGCGCCGGAGGCGATCACGCTCGTGCAGGATCCTCAGGAGGCCCGGACCGTGGTCCTGCCGGACACGGACAAGCTCGTGTGGATCTCCCAGACCACGCTGAGCGTCGACGAGACGATGGAGACGGTCGAGATCCTCAAGGAGCGGTACCCGCATCTGGAGAGCCCGCCCAGCGATGACATCTGCTACGCGACGCAGAACCGGCAGGTGGCTGTCAAGAAGATCGCGCCCGTGGCAGACCTGGTCATCGTTGTGGGATCGGCGAACTCCTCGAACTCCGTGCGCCTCGTGGAAGTGGCACTGGAGCACGGGGCGAAGGCGTCCCACCGCGTCGACTTCGCGCGTGAGGTCGATGAGGAGTGGTTCCACGGTGTCTCAACCGTGGGCGTGACGAGCGGTGCGAGCGTGCCCGAGGACCTGGTCCAGGACGTGGTCCGACTGCTGTCCGATTACGGCTACAGCGACGTCCAGGAGGTGCGGACGGCGGAGGAGGACCTCATCTTCTCCCTGCCCAGCGAGCTGCGGAAGGACCTCAAGGCGGCCGGGAAGGCCTGAGCCAACCCACGCGTCCGTGGGCGGGATGCCTGTGTCCAGTAGGCTGACCGGCGGCAGAGCGCTGTGCCCTGACAGCGATCTGCGACCCGCAGCCCGCTCGATGAACAGGATGATTCCATGCCGTGCGCACGCTCATGGCCCACGACCGCTGCTCTGCTCCCCACCGCGATGCTGGTGGCACTGGCAGGCTGTTCGGCCGGGGGCGGTGACGGCGAGAACGAGTTCGTGAACTCGGAGTATGAGAGCACAGACCTCACGGCACCGCAGATCGACCTGACCGCAGCGGACACGGACCGGTCAGACGAGTACTTCTTCCTGGGACCCAAGTCCCGCGAGACCGGGCAGTGGTCCGGACGCACCATCATCGATTCCCAGGGCGAACCGGTCTGGCTCCAGGAGGACGAGGAGGCCGAATCCGCGGACGAACCCACCGCGGGCTGGGACATGCGGGTGCAGGAGTATCAGGACGAGCCCGTGCTCACGTGGTGGGAGGGCGTCGTCGACACACCGCTGGCCGAGG
>DWZY01000313.1 GCA_019117325.1 Candidatus Brevibacterium intestinigallinarum | reverse complement strand
CAGCATCTCGCGCAGCAGGCGGGCGGTCGTCGACTTGCCCACCGCGACGGATCCGGCGACCCCGATGACGAACGGCGTCCGCTTGGACGCGGGTTCGAATCCCTCGTCCGCCAGGGGTGAGAGGAACTCGCGGGTGACCTCGTGCTTCTGCCCGCGCGCGGCCGAATACAGGTTGAGCAGGCGGGAGAGGGGGAGGTAGATCGTCTCGACCTCCTCGATGTCGATGCGCTCGCCCAGGCCGCGCAGGCGTGCGACATCTGAGGCAGTCAGCGGCAGAGGTGTCGAGTCCGCGAGGCGGGACCACTGCTCGCGGGAGAAGTGCCAGTACGGCGACTGCGCATCCGGACCGGTCTTGCGCAGGGGGCGCAGACCGGCCAGGCGGCGGGCGGCGTCGGAGAGGGGGATCTCCCTGTCGTGCTCAACCATGTTGCTGATTGTTCCATGTGAGCACGTGAGCCAGGTCTCGCGGGTGCGGAGTGAGACGCTCTGACACAATCGACTCCTGTGACTGCCCGACCTCCCCGCCGCGCCCGCCTGCGCGCCCTGTTCGCGGACACCCGCCCGCTGGAGCACCCGCACTTCCGCCGGCTCTGGCAGGCGAACATCATCACCTCGATCGGCGCGCAGCTGACCGTCGTCGCGGTCCCCGCGCAGATCTACTCGATCACCGAGTCCTCGGCGATGGTCGGGCTCACCGGCATCTTCGGACTCGTGCCGCTCGTGGTCTTCGGTCTGTGGGGCGGTGCGCTCGCCGACGCGATGGACCGACGCACCCTGCTGCTCATCACGACGGCCGGTCTCATCGGCACCGCCATCCTCTTCTGGGTGCAGGCGGCGCTGGGCCTGGACAGCGTCTGGCTGCTGCTGACGATCTTCGCGCTCCAGCAGTCGTTCTTCGCGGTGAATCAGCCGGTCCGCACCGCGATCCTGGCGCGCATCGTGCCGATGCACCTGCTGCCCAGCGCCACAAGCCTCAACATGACCGTCGTCATGGCCGGCGCGATCGTGGGTCCACTGCTGGGCGGCGCGCTCATCCCGCTCGTGGGCTTCGCGTGGCTCTACCTCATCGACAGCGTCTTCCTCCTGGCGACCCTGTATGCGGTGGTCCGGCTGCCCTCGTTGGTGCCGGAGAACGCGATCGCGAGCCCCGGGCTGCGCAGCGTCCTGGACGGCTTCCGCTACCTGAAGCTCCATCACGTCCTGCTCATGAGCTTCGTCGTCGACATCATCGCGATGGTGTTCGGCATGCCGCGCATCCTCTTCCCGCAGATCGCCCACGAGTCCTTCGGCGGACCCGTCGACGGCGGCATCGTCTACGCGCTGCTGTTCGCGGCGATGCCCGTGGGAACCGTGCTGGGCGGGATCTTCTCCGGCTGGGTCTCGCGCGTCGAGCGGCAGGGCCTGGCCGTCGTGAGCGCGATCGTCGTCTGGGGCGCCGCCATGGCCGTCCTGGGCCTGGCCGTGGGGCTCGCCGGCGGTGCCCGGCCCGCCGCCGAGGCCGCAGCCGGCTCCGCGTCGACCGGCCCCGACGGAGGGTTGGCGGTGAGCGGGGTGCTGCTGATCCTGCTCATCGCGGGACTGGGCATGCTCGTCGTGGGCGGGGCCGCGGACATGGCGTCCGCGGCGTTCCGCAGCACGATGCTGCAGGAGGCGGCGACGGACGATGTCCGTGGACGCCTGCAGGGCGTCTTCATCGTTGTGGTCGCGGGCGGCCCGCGACTGGCCGACATCCTCCACGGCTGGGCGGCCTCGGGCGTGGGCGCGGCCTGGGCGACGGGAGGCGGCGGCCTGCTGGTGGTGGGCGGCGTGCTCGCCGCGTGCGCTCTGGTGCCGGCGTTCCATCGCTACCGGGTCCAGCGGTGAGCGGGGCGGACTGATGACGGTGAGCGCAGCCGCTGCGCTGTGACCGGCGTCGCGCACGCGCGAGGCGACGGGGCTCGCGCGGTGACGCGGACCACGGCGAACCTGCGTCTTTTCTTGGACCGCACGCCCCGACCCCGTCGTGTGCACGTGTCGCTTGCCGCGGGCGGTTACGCTTTTTCCATGTGTGGAATCGTCGGATACGTGTCATCGGTCGCTCCTGAGGGAGCCGACCACACCGCCCTCGACGTGCTGCTGCAGGGCCTGAGCCGGCTCGAGTACCGCGGATACGACTCGGCGGGCGTCGCGGTCGTGACCCCGGACGGGCAGCTGGGCGCGCGCAAGAGGGCGGGCAAGCTGCAGAACCTGCTGGACGAGGTGGAGCGCGATCCGCTCCCCGTCGCGCAGACCGGGATCGGGCACACGCGGTGGGCGACCCACGGCGGTCCCACGGACGAGAACGCGCACCCGCATCTGGCCGATGACGGGAAGCTGGCGGTCATCCACAACGGGATCATCGAGAACTTCGCGCAGCTGCGACAGGATCTCCTGGCCGATGGCGTCGAGTTCGCATCGGAGACGGACACGGAGGTCGCCGCGCACCAGCTGGCGAAGAACTACCGTGCCGCGGGCGACATGACGGAGGCCATGCGGATCACCGTGGGCCAGCTGGAGGGTGCCTTCACCCTCCTGGCCGTCCATGCGGATGCGCCCAGTACGGTCGTGGCCTCGCGCCTCAACTCGCCGCTGGTCATCGGGCTGGGGGAGGGCGAGAACTTCCTGGGCTCGGACGTGGCCGCATTCATCGACCACACGCGCCGCGCGGTGGAGATCGGCCAGAACCAGATCGTCACGATCACACCGGACGAGGTCAGCATCATCGAGGCGGACGGCACCCCGGTGACGGGCGAGCCGTTCGACGTGGACTGGGACCCGGCGACGGCAGAGAAGGGCGGCTTCGAGTCGTTCATGGACAAGGAGATCCACGACCAGCCGCAGGCGGTCGCGGACACCCTGCTGGGGCGATTCGGCCTGGACGGCAGGCTCCAGCTGTCGGAGATGCGCATCGACGAGTCCATCCTCAAGTCCGTCGACAAGATCGTCGTCATCGCGTGCGGCACGGCCGCCTACGCCGGTCAGGTCGCGAAGTACGCGATCGAGCACTGGTGCCGCATCCCCA
>DWZY01000312.1 GCA_019117325.1 Candidatus Brevibacterium intestinigallinarum | reverse complement strand
GCGGTGAGGATGATCGCGGGGATCCACACGAACGTGTAGCGGTTGATGAACTGGACCCGCACGATCCCCCAGATGCGCGAGGTCGCGGATGGCGTGTCGACCGTGGAGCAGGTGACGGATGCGGACTGGACTGCGGTACTCATGATGCGGCTCCCTGCGAACGGGTCGCGGTGCGCTGGTCGCGCTGCGAGAGGTGGACGATGAGCTGCTGGAGCGGGACGGCGGAGTGCTCGAGACCCAGGCGGCGGGCCTCGGCGTCCTCGTCGTCGGTCAGCGAGCCCATGACGGTGACGGAGGCGACGCGACCCAGGGACTCGCGGTGCAGGACCTCGCGGGTGCCGACCAACTGGTCGACGGCCTCGGCGTCCCCGGTCAGGGTGAGGGCGCGGCCGCGCAGGTCGTCGGTCGACTCGTGGAGGATGAGGGCCCCGTCGTCGACCAGGATGACCTGGTCGATGAGGTCCGCGATCTCGTCGATGAGGTGCGAGGACAGGATGATCGTCCGCGGGTGCTCCGCGTAGTCCTCGAGCAGGCGCTTGTAGAAGAGTGAGCGAGCGACGGCGTCGAGTCCCAGGTACGGCTCGTCGAAGAATGTCACCGGGGCCCGCGAGGCGAGGCCGATGACGACGCCCACGGCGGACAGCTGGCCGCGGGAGAGCTTCTTGATGCGCGTATCCAGGGGCAGGCGCAGATCCGCCACGAGAGAGCGGGCGAACTCGTCGTCCCACCTGGGGTGGAACAGCGAGGCTGCCAGCAGAGCGTGCCGGGCGGTGAAGTCCTCCGGGTACTTCTGGCTCTCCCGGACGAAGCACATGTGGGACAGCACGCGCGCGTTCTCGTACGGGTCCTCGCCGAAGACGCGGATCCTCCCGGATGTGGGCAGTGCCTGCGCGGTGAGGAGTGACATGGTCGTGGTCTTGCCCGACCCGTTGCGTCCCAGCAGTCCGCAGATGGAGTTCTCCTCCACCTGGAGCGTCAGATCGTCCAGTGCGGTGACGTCCTTGTAGGTCTTCGTGAGGTGGGCGACGTCGATGACGGCGGTCATGATGTCTCCTGTCGTGGTGCGGTGGCGTGTGTGTCCGAGGCCTGCTGCGTGATGAGGCGCAGGACGTCGTCGTCGTTCAGACCCAGTCGGTGCGCCTCCGCCAGGAGCGGGGCGACATAGGTGCGGGCGAAGGTTTCGCGGCGCTGGGCGAGGAGCCGCTCGCGGGCACCGGCGGCGACGAACATGCCGATGCCCCGCTTCTTGAAGAGGATCCCCTGATCCGTCAGGGCGGCGACGCCCTTCGCTGCAGTCGCCGGATTGATCCGGTGGAAAGCCGCGAGCTCGTTCGTCGAGGGAGCCTTCTCCTCCTCGGCGAGGCTGCCGTCGACGATCGAGTCCTCGATCGACTCGGCGATCTGGAGGAAGAGCGGACGACCAGGATCGAACATGATCCCCTCCTCAGCGCCTCGTTGGTTACTTACTCGACTAGGTAACCATTCAACTGGTAGTCCGGTCAAGGGTCTGGCGGACGTGAACCGGCAGAGCGGGGACAAGGGCGGACCGGAGGCGGCGCGAGCGGCGGTTGATGGGTTGGACGGACCTCACGCTGGGCGGACCTGACGTCACGCGGGGTGGACGGAGTAGGTTGAGGGCATGACGACTTCGGACAGCAGCGGCACCCGTCAGCACCACGCGGAGTACAAGGTTCCCGGCGGCAAACTGGTGGTCGCGGACCTGGAGACCGCGAACGGCGAGATCACCGCCGCGAAGATCTCCGGTGACTTCTTCCTCGACCCGGAGGACGCCTTCGACGCACTGGCACCGTCACTGGTGGGGGCCTCGGTCATGGCGAAGGCGGAGGACCTGACCGGCCGGCTCGAGGCGGCCTTGCGCCCCTTCGAAGCGGACCTGGACCTCCACGGCATGAGCCTGGCCGACGTCGCGGTCGTCGTCCGCCGCGCCCTGGCCGATGCCCGTGAGATGGCGGACCTCGACTGGGAGGTCGTCCACACGCCCGTGCTGCCCACGCGGCTCAACGTCGCGCTCGATGAGTACCTGCTGCGCGAGGTCGAGGCCGGCCGGCGCGGTCCCACCTTGCGCATCTGGGAGTGGGAGGACCGGGCGGCGGTCATCGGCGCGTTCCAGTCATACGTGAACGAGCTGGATCCGGACGGCGTCGAGCGCCACGGGGTGGAGGTCGTCCGGCGGATCACCGGCGGCGGCGCGATGTTCATGGAGGGCGGCAACTGCATCACGTACTCGCTCTACGCGCCCATCGACATCGTCGCGGGCCTCGACTACACAGAGTCCTACGCGTACCTGGACCGGTGGGTCATCGAGGCGCTCGCCCAGCACGGGGTCGACGCGTGGTACGTGCCGATCAACGACATCACGTCCTCGAAGGGGAAGATCGGCGGGGCCGCGCAGAAGCGCACGCGCACGGCGGTCCTCCACCACGCCACCCTCAGCTACGACATCGACGCAGACATGATGACTGACGTCCTGCGGATCGGGAAGGCGAAGATCTCCGACAAGGGGATCGCCAGTGCGAAGAAGCGCGTCGACCCCGTCCGCAGCCAGACCGGTGCACCGCGGGCCCAGATCATCGAGACATTCATCGACACATTCGTCCGGCGCTACGGCGCCCGCGTCGGTGAGCTCTCCGCAGAGGAGATGGCCGGCGCACAGGAGCTGGTCGACCGGAAGTTCGCGACGGAGAAGTGGATCCACCGCGTGCCGTGAGGGTGCGCTGTCAGACGCTTCAGGAGACCATCACGGCCTCTGGGATCACCCCGCACGACGTATTCTGGAGGGTTATTCCAGAGCCTCTCTGCCGTGACTAGACTGGACCCGATCCGCGAGGCCGTCGCGGCGGTGCGCAGGCATCGCTCGGCGCCTCGCCTCTGACTCATCGTCACCGACAGAAGGACCCTCCCCGTGCGCCACGTCGAACCGGAAGTCTCGCTC
>DWZY01000311.1 GCA_019117325.1 Candidatus Brevibacterium intestinigallinarum | reverse complement strand
TCCGGTGCTGCAGGCCGATGAGGGGGTCGACGCGCCCGCTGCCGCACGCGACGGCGCAGCCCTCATCACGGCGCTCGACGGAGAGATCACCGCACCGGTCGAGGAGCTGCGCGCCACGCGCAGCGGCGAATTCGAGCTGCGCGTGCGGACGGAGGACGGGGACGCGCGGATCCTTCTCGGCTCGGCGGAGGACGGCGAGCGGAAGGCGCGCATCGCCGCGGTCCTGCTGGACGAGGGTCATCAGACGATCGACGTCTCGGTCCCGGATGTCCCCGTTGCGGGGTGAGGGCTCCGCACAGCGCCGATCGGTGCCCGACACTCCGGGTCCAGTCGTTGCACTCGCGCGGCTGGACCAATAGCGTCGACTCCATATCGAGCTATGCCCATCCCCAGGGTCGAAAGAGGAACCGACGTGGCTGAATTCCAGAGCGCAGGAGCTGACATCAAGGTCGCCGGCTGCGGCGGCGGCGGCGTCAATGCCGTCCAGCGGATGATCGACGTGGGACTGCGCGGCGTCGAGTTCATCGCGATCAACACCGATGCCCAGGCGCTGCTGCTGTCCGAGGCGGATCTCAAGCTGGAGATCGGCCGTGAACTGACCCGCGGACTGGGTGCAGGTGCGGATCCGGAGGTGGGCCGCAAGGCCGCCGAGGATTCCGAGGACGCGATCCGCGAAGCGCTCGACGGTGCGGACATGGTCTTCGTGACCGCCGGCGAGGGCGGCGGGACGGGTACGGGCTCCGCGCCCGTCGTCGCCCGCATCGCGCGCTCGCTGGGCGCCCTGACGATCGGCATCGTGACTCGCCCGTTCACCTTCGAGGGACGCCGGCGGTCCGCGCAGGCCGAGGCCGGCATCCGGACGCTGCGGGAAGAGGTCGACACCCTCATCGTCATCCCCAACGACCGCCTGCTGTCCATCTCGGACCGCAACGTGTCGCTGCTGGACGCCTTCAACTCCGCGGACGAGGTCCTGCGCTCCGGCGTGCAGGGCATCACGGACGTCATCGCGGTGCCCGGCATCATCAACCTGGACTTCGCGGACGTCAAGGCCGTCATGCAGAACGCGGGCACCGCCCTCATGGGGATAGGAGCCGCGACCGGTGAGGACCGTGCGGTCCAGGCCGCGGAGGCCGCGATCGCCTCACCCCTGCTGGAGGCCAGCATCGAGGGCGCGCACGGCGTGCTCTTCTACGTGCAGGGCGGCTCGGACCTGGGCATCTTCGAGGTCAACGAGGCCGCGCGCCTCGTGCAGGAGGCCGCGCACCCGGAGGCGAACATCATCTTCGGTGCGGTCATCGACGACAACCTGGGCGACGAGTGCCGCATCACGGTCATCGCCGCCGGCTTCGACGTGCCGTCGTCGGAGACGCGCGAGGCCGCGGTCGCGGGGCGGCCCGAGGAGGCACGCCCGGCAGCCGTCGAGCAGTCGCAGGAGTCCGCCGGTGACGAGGCCGTCATCCCGGGCGAGGAGGCCGCCGTGCCGCTGCGCCCGGTGCCTGCGCGCGGCGACGACCTCCCGCAGTCCCTGCCGGATGAGGCGCCCACCCGCTTCGACAACTCTGACCTGGACATCCCCGATTTCCTGAAGTGATCGTGCATGCGACGTGCCGGCCCCACGACGGGCCGGCGCCGTCGCCATGAGGGAGTGAGGCGCAGTGCTGGGACACCGGCTCGACCTGGCGGGTGCGGCCGGACGCGCCCATCTGGCGTTCACCGACCGCCACGGCGGATACGGCCGCGGCGCCTACGCCTCATTCAACCTGGCCCAGCACGTGGGTGACGACCGCGCGACGGTCGCTGCCAACCGGGCCCTGCTGGGTCAGGCGCTGGGCCTCGAGCGCGTCTCGTACGTCGACCAGGTGCACGGCACGCACGTGCATGACGCGGATGCGGACGGCGCTCACACGGTGGGGGAGACCTCGGACGACGCGCCCCCAGCTGAGGCAGATGCGCAGGTGACGACCCAGGGCGGTCTGGGACTCGCGATCCTCGTCGCGGACTGCACGCCCGTGCTGCTGGCAGCACCGGATGAGGGAATCGTCGCGGCCGCCCACGCAGGACGCCGCGGGTTCGCCGACGGCATCGTCGAGGCGACGCTGACAGCCATGCGCGAGCGCGGTGCGACCCGGATCGAGGCTGCGATCGGCCCGTCGATCGGTCCTCGCAGCTATGAGGTGCCCGCCCCGATGCGCGATGAGCTCGCCGCCTCGCACCCGGTCACCGCATCCGTGACCCGCTGGGGCACGCCCGCACTCGACATCGCTGCAGGGGTCGTCGCGCAGCTCGCCGCCGCGGATGTGCGCATCGCCCACTGGTCGCGCGCGTGCACCGCGGAGTCGAGCGATCTCTTCTCGTATCGGCGCGACGGCACGACGGGACGGTTCGCCGGTGTCGTGTGGTTCACCCGGAGCGATTCCGCGACACGCCCCTCCGCCTGACGACTCAGCGCCACCGCCTCCGGTAGCTTCTGAGGGGAGTGCACACAGGGCTCGGGACGAGCACAGCCGAAGGAGACGATATGTCCGCAATGCGCAAGGTCGCCAGCTATCTCGGCTTCGTCGAGGACGAGGAGCCGGGCACGCAGGCGCGCGATCCCCGCGACACCTACGACATCCATGACGAGCAGTACGCCGCGGACGAGTACGACGAGTTCGAGGAGGACCACCCCGTGGTGGAGCCCGCCGCCGCGACCGTCTCGCCGATCCGCACGTCCGTGCGCCCCGTCGAGTCCGTGCCCACCGGCTCGCTGCGGACCATCCGCACGATCCACCCGCGCAGCTACAACGACGCGAAGGCCATCGGCCAGGCGTTCCGCGATGGCGTCCCCGTCATCATGGACCTGTCTGCGATGGACGAGACGAACTCGAAGCGCCTTGTCGACTTCTCCGCCGGCCTCATCTTCGGTCTGCACGGCTCGATCGAGAAGGTGACCGGCAGCGTCTTCCTGCTCACCCCGGAGCAGATCTCCGTCTCCTCGGAGTCGCACGAGCGCGAGGACGAGCAGGCGAGCTTCTTCAACCAGAGCTGAGGCGCTGGGGTCGGCTGAGCACCGCTCCGGCCCACCGCCTGTCCGCTCTATTCTCAGGCTGTCCGACTAGAGTCTGAGGTGCAGCAGCGTCGCCGGACCGCCACGGGCGGGCACCGGCGACGCTCGTCCATACTCCGACTGAAAGTGACACCGTGCTCAGCGCCCTCCTCAACCTCGCCGGGACCCTGCTGAACCTCTATGTCTTCGTGCTCCTGGCCCGGGTCGTCATCGACCTCATCCAGGTCTTCGCCCGCGACTGGAGGCCCACCGGTTTCGTGCTGGTCCTCTGCGAGCTCGTGTTCACACTGACGGACCCGCCCGTCAAGCTGGTCCGCCGCTTCATCCCGCCGCTGCGCCTGGGCGGTGTGGCCCTCGATCTGGGCTTCATCATCGTCTTCATCGGCGTGCAGTTCGTCGCAAGCTGGCTGTTCTACCTCGCTGCGGTGGTCTGAGCGCGCGATCCGCGCGAACACGGAGCGCGCGTCGCGCGACACGGGCCGCAATGATGCGGTATCGTGACATTCAGTTCGGCTGTCCGCAGTCGAAGTGCCAGATTGTTGTCGAGAAGAGGTTGGCCTCATGGCGCTCACGCCTGAAGACGTAGTGAATAAGCGGTTCCAGCACGTCAAGTTCCGCGACGGGTACGACCAGGACGAAGTCGATGACTTCCTCGATGAGGTCGTCGTCGAACTTCGTCGTCTCTACCAGGAGAACGACGAGCTGAAGCAGAAGCTGTCCGCTGCGGAGGCGCGCCTGGAGGGCACGGAGACCGCGACCGCAGAGCCGGTCCAGGATCCCGCCGCGACGCAGGCGATCCCCGCGGCTGTGCCCGCGGAGGAGCCCGCCGCTCCGGCCTGGGGCGAGGCACCCGCAGAGGAGCCCGCCGCACCGGCGGCACCGCTCGTCGCTCCCCAGGAGCCGGCGGAGTCTGCAGAGATCCCCGCCGCGCCCGCCGCCGCACCCGCACCGGTCGACGAGCAGCAGGCGCAGTTCGCCGGGGCCGGCACGGGCGACTCGTCGCACGGACTCATCGCACTGGCCCAGCGCGTCCACGACGAGCACGTGGCCGAGGGCGAGCGCCGTCGCGATGAGCTCATCGCGGAGGCGGAGTCCCGCGCGACCTCGATCGTGGGCGAAGCGGAGAAGAAGCGCGACGCGACCCTCACGACCCTCGAGACGCAGAAGTCCGACCTCCAGCGCGAGATCGACACGCTGCAGAACTTCGAGCGCCAGTACCGGACGCGCCTCAAGAGCTACCTGACGGATCAGCTGCGCGACCTGGAGAACTCCGGCTCGCTCGCCCCGGAGACGCTGGGCGGCGACAGCAGCCGACGCTCGATCTGATCGCATCACCCGGGCGCGCCCCGGACGGACGGAGGTCCCGGACCCTTGCGGCCGGGGCCTCCGCCTATTCATGTCCGATCTGGTCGTGCCCTGCCGGGGCGGCCGCGGGACGCTCGAGCCTCGCATCCGGCCTAGACTTGTTCCCGCGCTCCCGGACCCGGGGAGCGCAGGCATCCACGAGAGGACCACGATGACATCCGCCCCCGCGCGCCCCGCGGCACAGACGCTGAAGACGCGCCTGCGCGTGCTCCTGTACTGCGCGGCCGCGCTGGTGGTCGTGCTGGACCAGGTGACGAAGCAGATCGCGGTCGCGACACTGGAGGGACGACCGCGGATCGCGGTGATCGGCGACCTCGCGGGCTTCCAGTTCCTGCGCAACGACGGTGCCGCGTTCGGGATGGGCTCGAACGCCACGTGGGTCTTCACCGTCATCGCGCTGTGCGTGTTCGTCGGGATCCTGTGGGCCGGGCGGCGGCTGGGGTCGCGCTCCTGGGCGTGGGCGCTGGGACTCCTGCTGGGCGGTCTGACCGGCAACCTCATCGATCGGCTGGTCCGACCGCCCGCGTTCTTCCATGGGGCGGTCGTCGACTTCATCGACCTGCACTTCTTCGTGTGCAACGTCGCGGACATCGCGATCACGGGTGCCGCCGCTGTCCTCATCGTCGTGTCGTTCCGTGGCATCGGACTGGACGGGCGGACGGAAGCCGAGCGCGAGGGGGCATCTGAGACGGAGAACGCGGGAGAGGGAGAGGAGCGCTCATGAGCACACGCTCGCTGCTGGTGCCGGAGGGGCTGGACGGGGAACGGATCGACACGGCCCTGTCCCGTGCGCTGGGACTGTCGCGCACCGCCGCCGCTCAGATCGCGGAGGACGGGGGAGTCGAGCAGGACGGCGCGCGCGTGGGCAAGTCCGACCGCGCGATCGGCGGGGCGCGGCTGGATGTCGTGATGCCGGAACCAGCGCGTCCTCTCGAGATCGTTCCCGAGCCCGTGCCGGGCATGTCGATCATCCACGAGGACGATGCGATCATCGTCGTCGACAAGCCGGTGGGCGTCGCGGCCCACGCGGCCGCGGGCTGGTCGGGCCCCACAGTGATCGGCGGGCTCGCCGCGGCGGGGCACACGATCGCCACGTCGGGGGCCGCCGAGCGGCAGGGGATCGTGTCCCGACTCGATGTGGGGACCTCGGGCGTCATGGTCGTCGCGAAGGGCGAGCACGCGTACTCGGTCCTCAAGCGCGCCTTCCGCGAGCGGACGGTCTCGAAGACGTACCACGCGCTGGTGCAGGGCCTCCCGGACCCCGTCGTCGGCACGATCGATGCTCCCATCGGCCGGAACCCCCGTCGTGACGGCCTCTATGCGGTCCGCAGCGATGGCAAGCACGCGATCACCCACTACCGGGTGCTCGAGGCCTTCCGGTCCGCGAGCCTGCTCGAGATCGATCTGGAGACGGGCCGGACCCACCAGATCCGCGTTCACATGTCCGCGACCAAGCATCCGTGCTGCGGCGACATCCCGTACCACGCGGATCCCACCCTCGCAGCCCGGCTGGGACTCGAACGGCAGTGGCTCCATGCAGTGGGACTGGGCTTCGAGCACCCCGAGTCCGGCGAGTACGTCGAGTTCGAGAGCCCCTATCCGGCGGACCTCCAGCACGCGCTCGACGTGCTCCAGCAGGATCAGGGTTGACGCGTCCGGGCGGCGGACGCATGCAGGCACACACGATCGAGTGAAGGGTTCGAAGCGATGAGCTCGGATTTCGTCCATCTCCACGTCCACACCGAGTACTCGATGCTGGACGGCGCCGCCCGCCTGGGCGATCTCATGGCCGCCGTGAACGCGCAGGGGCAGAAGGCGCTCGCGACGACGGACCACGGCTATCTCTTCGGCGCCTTCGACTTCTGGCAGCAGGCGACGAACGCGGGGATCAAGCCGATCATCGGCGTCGAGGCCTACGTGACGCCCGGGACCGCCCGGACGGACAAGACCCGTGTGAAGTGGCGGACCGACGAGTCGCAGAAGGGCGACGACGTCTCCGGTGGCGGTGCCTACACCCACATGACGCTCCTGTCGAAGAACAACACGGGCATGCAGAACCTGTTCCGCGCCTCGTCGATCGCCTCCCTCGACTCCGTGTTCGGCAAGTGGCCGCGCCTCGACCGCGATCTGCTCAGCACGTACTCCGAAGGCCTCATCGCGACGACCGGCTGCCCGTCCGGTGAGATCCAGACGCGGCTGCGGCTGGGCCAGTACGACGAGGCCAAGCGGGCGGCGGGGGAGTACCGCGAGCTGTTCGGAGCGGAGAACTACTTCTTGGAGCTCATGGACCACGGGCTCAGCATCGAGAAGCGGGTGACGAAGGACCTGCTGCGCCTGGCGAAGGAGCTGGACCTGCCGCTCCTGGCGACGAACGATCTCCACTACACGAACGAGTCGGACGCGAAGGCGCACGAGGCGCTCCTGGCGATCCAGTCGGGATCGAAGCTCATCGAGCCCACGTACGACCAGGGCGGATCGCGCTTCGCATTCTCCGGGACCGGGTACTACCTCAAGTCCGCGGCCGAGATGCGCAGCCTCTTCCGGGAGATGCCGGAGGCCTGCGACAACACGCTGCTCGTCGCAGACATGTGCGAGGTGTCGTTCGACACGAGCGCGAACTACATGCCGCGGTTCCCCACGCCCGAGGGTGAGGACGAGACGTCCTGGCTCATCAAGGAGGTCGACCGCGGCCTGCACTACCGGTACCCCGGCGGGATCCCGGACGAGGTGCGCAAGCAGGCGGACTACGAGCTGGACGTCATCATCGGGATGGGCTTCCCCGGCTACTTCCTGGTCGTCGCGGACTTCATCAACTGGTCGAAGGACAACGGGATCCGCGTGGGCCCCGGTCGAGGCTCCGGCGCCGGCTCGATGGTCGCCTACGCGATGCGCATCACGGACCTCGACCCGCTGCAGCACGGCCTCATCTTCGAGCGCTTCCTCAACCCGGAGCGCGTCTCCATGCCCGACTTCGACGTCGACTTCGATGATCGCCGCCGCGGCGAGGTCATCGAGTACGTGACCCGCAAGTACGGCTCGGAGTACGTGTCGATGATCGTCACGTACGGCACGATCAAGACGAAGCAGGCGCTCAAGGACTCCGCGCGCGTGCTGGGCAAGCCCTTCAGCATGGGCGAGCAGCTCACGAAGGCTCTGCCGCCGGCCGTCATGGCGAAGGACATCCCCCTCAAGGACATCGAGGACACGAAGGCCTCCCGCTACAACGAGGCCGGCGAGTTCCGCGCGCTGCTGGAGACGGACGGCGAGGCCCGCGAGGTGTTCGAGACGGCGAAGGGCCTCGAGGGGCTGAAGCGGCAGTGGGGCGTCCACGCCGCGGGCGTCATCATGTCCTCGTCACCGATCATCGACGTCATCCCCATCATGCGCCGCTTCCAGGACGGCCAGGTCATCACCCAGTTCGACTACCCGACGTCCGAGGGCCTGGGCCTCATCAAGATGGACTTCCTGGGGCTGCGCAACCTCACGATCATCTCCGACGCGATCGAGAACATCCGCCACAACCGCGAGATCGATCTCGACCTGGAGAACCTGGCACTCGACGACCCTGAGGCGTACCGACTGCTGGCGCGCGGCGACACGCTGGGCGTCTTCCAGCTGGACGGCGGGGGACTGCAGGGCCTGCTGCGCCTCATGCAGCCGGACAACTTCGAGGACATCTCCGCGACCCTGGCCCTCTACCGCCCGGGCCCCATGGGTGCGGACTCGCACACGAACTACGCGCTGCGCAAGAACAACCGGCAGGAGATCACTCCGATCCACCCGGAGCTGGCGGAGCCGCTCGCGGAGATCCTCGACACCACCTACGGGCTCATCATCTACCAGGAGCAGGTGATGGCCATCGCGCAGAAGGTCGCGGGCTACAGCCTGGGACAGGCGGACATCCTCCGCCGTGCGATGGGCAAGAAGAAGAAGGCCGAGCTGGACAAGCAGCAGGCGGGCTTCTTCGGCGGCATGAAGGAGAACGGGTACTCGGAAGCGGCTGCGCAGGCGCTGTGGGACATCCTGCTGCCGTTCTCCGACTACGCGTTCAACAAGGCGCACTCGGCCGCCTACGGCGTCGTGTCCTACTGGACCGCCTACCTCAAGGCCCACTACCCGGCCGAGTACATGGCGGCCCTCCTCACGTCCGTGGGCGACAACAAGGACAAGCTCGCGATCTACCTGAACGAGTGCCGTCGCCTCCACATCACCGTCCTCCCGCCGGACGTGAATGAGTCGCACTCGAACTTCACGCCGGTGGGGACGGACATCCGCTTCGGCATGGGCGCGGTGCGCAATGTGGGCCAGAACGTCGTCGACGGGATCGTCTCCGCCCGCGAGGAGAAGGGCGACTTCACCACCTTCGGCGACTTCCTCGACAAGGTGCCCGCGCACGTGTGCAACAAGCGCACCATCGAGTCACTCATCAAGGCCGGCGCCTTCGACTCGCTGGGCGACACGCGCCGCGCGCTCGTCGAGGTGCACGAGGAGGCCGTGGACGCGGTCATCGGCGTCAAGCGCCAGGAGGCTCACGGGCAGTTCGACCTGTTCGCGGGCCTGGGCGGCGATGACGACTCGGGGTCGGACTTCACGGTGCCCGTGCCGCAGCGGCCGGAATGGGAGAAGAAGGAGAAGCTCGCCTTCGAGCGGGAGATGATCGGTCTCTACGTGTCCGACCACCCCCTCAACGGGCTGGCCGGCGTCCTCCAGTCCGAGTCGGACCTGCCGATCGCGGAGCTCATCGATCCCGAGGGCGGCCGCCCCGACCGGTCAACGGTCACGGTCTGCGGCATGATCACCGACGTGCAGCGCAAGGTGTCGAAGAACAACGGCCGTCCCTACGCGATCGTCGTGGTCGAGGACCTCGAGGCGGCCGTGGAGATCATGTTCTTCGGCGACGCCTACGAGCCGGTGGCGGGCATCCTCACGACGGACCTCGTCATCGCGGTGACGGGACGGGTCCGCACGTCGGATGACCGACCGCTCAGCATCATGGCGCAGTCGATGACGATCCCGGATGTGACGGATCCGGCAGACCGTCCGCTGGCGATCACGATGCCCGTGGAGCGCTGCACGGAGCCGATCATAGAGCGGCTGGGGGCGATCCTCGATTCGCACCGGGGTCCCACGGACGTCCACCTGACGCTGACCCGGCCGGGGAAGAAGAGCATCATGCGGCTCGATCGCCGGTACCGGGTGGTCCTGGGGCCCAGCCTCTTCGGCGACCTCAAGGCCCTGCTGGGACCCAGCTGCCTGCAGTGAGGCCGGGGCCGGAGACTAGGATGTCCGCTGTGGAACCTCTCGTGAATACCCCCCTCGTCGACCTGCGCGGATCCGCGCTGGACCGCCGCACTCTGCGGATGCGCCTGCCGCGCGCCTCGGCCCAGCAGAACGCTCCCGTCGAGACGGTCAAGCCCCTGCTCGATGACATCCGCGACCGGGGCCGCGCTGCGGTCGCGGAGGCGACGGCGCGCTTCGACGGGGTGGAGTCCGGGACGTTCCGCGTTCCCGCAGACGCACTGGAGGACGCCGCCCGGCAGCTCGACCCGGCCGTCCGCGCAGGCCTGGAGGAGGCGATCGCTCGCGTCCGCACCGTCTCCGCCGCCGAGGTCCCCTCACCCCGGACCACCGAGGTCGCCCCCGGCGCCCATGTGACGACCCGGCACCTGCCGGCGGATCGCGTGGGGCTCTATGTCCCCGGCGGGCTCGCGGTGTACCCGTCGTCCGTCGTCATGAACGCGGTGCCCGCCCAGGCGGCCGGCGTGGGCTCGATCGCGCTGGCCTCACCGCCCCAGCGGGAGACGGGCCTGCCGCACCCCACGGTGCTCGCAGCGGCACACCTCCTGGGCCTCGATGAAGTGTGGGCGATCGGCGGTGCGCAGGCGATCGGCGCCTTCGCATACGGGTTCGCGGACGCGGACGGAGCGCAGGGCACACCGGAGGCGCTCGAGCCGGTCGACATCATCACCGGTCCCGGCAACGCCTACGTCGCGACAGCGAAGTCCCTCGTCCGCGACCGGGTGGGGATCGATGCGGTCGCGGGTCCCACGGAGATCATCGTGCTGGCGGACGCGGACGCGGAACCTGCACTCATCGCGGCGGATCTCATCAGCCAGGCGGAGCACGACCCTCTGGCCGCGGCCGTCCTCGTGACGGAGTCGGAGGACCTGGCCCGCGCCGTCGATGCGTGCCTGGGAGAGGCCGCGGGACGGGCACGGCACCAGGAGCGGATCCGGGAGAGCCTCGCGGGGGCGCAGTCCGGGATCGTGCTCGTCGATTCGCAGGAGGCCGGGGTGACTGTCGTCAACGCTTACGCGGGTGAGCACGTGGAGCTCCACGTCGCAGACCCGGCCGCGGTGGCCCAGCGGATCACGAACGGGGGTGCCGTGTTCGTGGGCGCGCACTCGCCGGTGGCGCTGGGCGACTACATCGCGGGCTCCAACCACGTCCTGCCGACGATGGGGACGGCCGCGTTCGGCGACTGCCTCTCGGTCCACGCCTTCCTGCGCGTCAGCCAGGTCATCGAGTACTCGCGCGACGCGCTCGCGCAGGTCGCCGACCACATCACCGCGGTGGCGGAGGCGGAGAACCTCCCCGCGCACGGCGAGGCGGTCCGCGTCCGCTTCGCGTCGACTGACCAGGAGGACTGAGACCATGCACTGCCCGTTCTGCCGTCATCCGGATTCCCGCGTCGTCGACTCGCGGACGGCGGAGGACGGCTCGTCGATCCGCCGGCGCCGCCAGTGCCCGCAGTGCGGCAGGCGCTTCACGACGATGGAGGCGACCAGCCTGTCGGTCATCAAGCGCTCGGGCGTGTCGGAGGAGTTCTCCCGTCAGAAGATCGTCACCGGCGTGCGCAAGGCGTGCCAGGGGCGCCCCGTGAATGATGACGATCTGGCGAAGCTCGCGCAGCGGGTGGAGGAGAAGATCCGGGGCCTGGGTGTTGCGGAGATCGACGCCGACGAGGTGGGTCTCGCGATCCTCGAGCCCCTGCGCGAACTGGACCAGATCGCGTATCTGCGGTTCGCCAGCGTGTACCAGGGCTTCGACACTCTTGAGGACTTCGAGGCGGCGATCGCATCGCTGCGGAGGGATCTCCAGGAGCGCTCAGAGGGTGCTGCCGACATCCAGGAATGATCCATCTGCGGACGACGTGCCGAAACCGGCCCAGGTGTGTGTAAGATGAAATCGCGCACCGACGGTGCGCCCGCCGCCGGCGGCATCGGAGGGGAAGCCGACGCCGCCGGCGGTCATCATTCAGCCGTGTCGTCCTCGAAGTACTGATCCAGGATCGACGGGTTCGCCGCGAGGATCGCGAGTCGGGACATCGACCGGGTCAGCGCCACGTAGAGCGCGCCCACCCCGGCGTCCGCAGGATCGTCCGACTCGGGCGACTCCGGAGCGATGAGAGCGGGCTCCAGGACGAGGACCGCGTCGAACTCCAGTCCCTTGACCTCCTGCGGAGTCAGCACCGCGATGCGGTGGTCGATCGCGGTGGGCCCGTATCCCACGTCGTCGGTGCGGAGCCCGGTGGCCGCCGCCGGATCCTCGGCGTGCGGCAGAGCTGCGGAGAGCGTGTGCTCGATGAGCTCGAGCAGGCCCTCCGGGACGATGACCGCGACGCGGCCGTCCTCGACCGCGGCCGCCTCCTCCACGAGGATGCCCGGCAGCGCGGTCGCCAGACCGGAGACGGAGTCGTAGCGCAGCAGGCGGGGAGCACTGTCGCCCTCGCGGACGGAGTCGGGCAGGGCGAGATCGGGGAAGCGGTCCGCCAGCAGCGCATTCGCCGGCCGCATGATCGACGACGGCGTGCGGTAGGAGACGGTGAGCTCCTCGAGGCCGAACCGGTCGCCCACGTGCGGCTCCAGGATCGCGCTCCACGTGCGGGTCGGATCGGCCGCGGTCGCCTGGGCGAGGTCGCCCACGAGCGTGGCGGACTTGCTGGGCACTCGCCGGAACAGGAGGCGCAGCTGCATGGGGGACAGCTCCTGGGCCTCGTCCGCGACGAGGTGGCCGAACGTCCACTCGCGGTCCTGCGCTGCACGGTCCGCGATCGCCTGCGCGGGATCCGCGCCCGCGTAGCGCTCAGCGAGGTGCGCGGACGTCACCCACGGGCCGGTGCCCGTCATCTCCACCACGGCCTCGGCGTACTCGCGCTCCGCGTCTTCGCGGTTGGCGGTGGGCGCGGCCTCCGTCCCGATCAGCTCGGCGATCTCGTCGAGCAGCGGCACGTCCTCGACCGTGATCGGGGCGCCCCGGGGCCGCAGCAGCGCGCGCGATTCCGCGGCCCGCAGCACGCCCGCGGTCGCGGGAGTGAGCCGGTGCGGCTTCGACAGGAGCGCATCGAGCACACCGGCGGGCGTGAGCGGCAGCCAGCACAGGTTCACCGCGACGCGCACGTCACGGGCGGCTCGCAGGTCGTCCAGCAGCTCCGGCAGGCGCTCTCCCGGGCTGTCCATGCCCTGAGCGTGCGCGAGCCGGTCGGCCAGGGTGCGCAGCAGCGCCTGGACGAACGCGGTGCGGGCGACATTGTGGACGTCACCGGTCCGCCGGGCCCGTTCGCGTGCGGAGCGCACGTCCGCAGGGGTGAGCGTGATCGTGTAGGGCCCCACCGCCAGTTGCTGGTCCTCATCCGGAACCCGCTGGTACGAGCGCACCATGCGGCGGATGACGTCGACCATCCGCAGATCTCCCTTGACCGCCGCGACCCGCGGCAGGTCGTGCACGCTCGTGTCGACCCCGGGCATGAGCTGGCCGGGCGTGAGGAGCACGGCTCCGGTCTCGCCCAGGGACGGCAGGACGCGCTCGATGTAGCGCAGGAAGACGGGGGAGGGCCCCACCAGGAGGACGCCGGACTTCGCGATGCGCTCACGATGCCGGTACAGGAGGAACGCGGCGCGGTGGAGGGCCACGGCGGTCTTCCCGGTGCCGGGGCCGCCCTGGACGACCAGTGTGCCCGCGAGCTCACGGCGGATGATCGCGTCCTGCTCGCCCTGGATGGTGGCGACGATGTCGCCCATCCTGCCGGTGCGGCGGGCACCCAGTGCCGCCATGAGAGCACCCTCGCCCTGGAGCGTGCTGCGCTCCTCGTCACTGAGCCCCTCGACGTCGAGCACCTGGTCCTCGACCCCGGTGACCGTGCGGCCGCGCGTCGCGATGTGTCGCCGTCGCAGCAGCCCCTCGGGCCGGGCCGGGGTCGCCCGGTAGAACGGCTCCGAGGCCGGAGCGCGCCAGTCCATGAGCATCTGCTGCCGGTTCGCGTCGGAGAAGCCGATGCGACCCACGTACGTCGTGTCGCCGTCCGTGGAGTCGATGCGGCCGAAGCACAGTCCCTCCTCCGCCGACTGATAGCGGATGAGGGTGTCCTCGTGCATCGTCGCGAAGGCGTCGCGCTCCGACCTGTTCTGGTGGTGGCCGCCCACCTGCGCACGACGGACGGAGTCCAGGGAGGCGCGCGTCTCCGCGCGCAGTTCGTCGAGCCTGCCGTACAGGGTGTTGATCTGCACCTGCTCGTGCGCGATCTCGCTTCGCTCAGTCATAGCGCCTTTCTGACGATTCGGGCAGTCCATTATCCCGCACGTGTCCAGTCCGTCGTCGCCCGGGAGTCACAGCCCGCGCGCCCGTCGCCCGTCGGAATGCGCTGCATGCCCTCACGCCCGGCGCTCGTCCGGCCCCAGATGCGACAGCAGGCGTGCGCCAGTGCGGACCTCGCACCCCTCGCGCCGCGCGGAGCGTCCCAGCGCGTCGAGGTCGGGCGGCCGGTCGGTCGCGAGCACGACGACGTTGCCGCGCCGCCGCTTGCGGAAGCGGGTGGGCTCCGTCAGCGCGATGACGTGGCGGAACCGCGCACGCAGCGCGTCGACCTCGGTGCGCAGCGCATGGCGCGAGGAGCCGTCGGCGACGTTCGCCGCATATGTGCCGGCCTCCCGGAGCGCGGAGCGCACGCTGTCGAACCACGCGGGGTCCATGAGTGCTGCGGGTGTGGCGTCGCCGGCGAACGCGTCGCGGACCACGAGGTCGAGGCTGTCCGGGCGGAAGCGGGTCATCTCCTGCGCGCCGTCGGCTGCCCGGATCGCCAGGGCGGGCGACCGGGGTAGCGACAGGTGCGCGCGCACCCACTCGACCAGTGCCGCGTCGATCTCGACGACGGTCTGGCGGGAGCCCGGACGATCCGCGTCGAGGAAGCGCGCGAGCGCGCATGCGGCCCCGCCGATGTGGACGGCGCGCACCGAGGCCCCCTCTGGTTGTGTGGCATCGATCCCCGCGGCGATCCACCGGAGGTACTCGAATCCCAGGTCGTGGGGGTCAGAGGCGTGGTACGGCGAGGACGGCACGCCGTTGAGGGTGAGGATGTAGGAATCGACGACGCCCGGCACCGCGTCGAACGATGCCGTGCCGGTGTCGACGGTGAAGGGGCCGGTGGGCGGAGCCGACCGTGAGCTGCGGCGGGGACGACGGGACACGCGACCAGGGTAGCCCGTGCCGCGGGTGCGGCCCGGCCTCGGTTCCGGCCGGCATGCGTCACCGTGCACTCCTGGTGGAGGCGGCCGTGCGCACCGGCGTCGGTGGATGCGCGGGTGCTGGTCCACAGGGGCGAGCCCGGTCCCCGTGGAGCGGTCGAACGGACTGGACTGCCGTCATGGAAGCGCATCGCATCACACACGGTCCCCAGCTCATCAGCACGATCCCCACGACCCTGGGCTACGTTCCACAGGACTCCCTGGTCCTCGCCACAGCCGAGATGTCCGCGACAGGACGGAGGGAGGCGATCCTGGGGCCCTGCCTCCGAGTCGACTTCCGCC
>DWZY01000033.1 GCA_019117325.1 Candidatus Brevibacterium intestinigallinarum | reverse complement strand
CCCATGACGACGCGGGCCAGGTTGAGGGTCAGGGCATCGCCGGACAGTCCCGCGACCAGCGACCCGAGTCCGAACAGCACGAGTCCCGCGACGAAGATCCAGCCCCGGCCATAGATGTCCCCGGCGCGGCCGGCGGCCACGAGCACGACTCCGAACGCCAGCGCATAGCCGGTCAGGACCCACTGCAGCGCCGTCGAGGTGGCCTCGAGGGAGGACTCGATGGAGGGGAGGACGACATTGACGATCGACACGCTCAGCAGCGACAGGAACGCGACGATCAGCGCCACTGCCAGGATGCGGCGCTGTTCAGGGGTGAAGGCGTCCTGGTCCGCTGCTGAGGGGGTTGCGGCGGGTTCTCTCACTCCTCCCTTATATGCCCGGTCCGGTGCGGGGGCAACCAGTGGACCCATTGAAGAGAGCGACCTCACCTCCTGCGGTGCGGAACCACTAGGCTGGTGCCCATGCTCGAATCCGCTGGACGCTTCGCCCCCTCGCCCAGCGGGGACCTGCACATCGGGAACGTGCGCACCGGCGTGCTCGCCTTCCTGTGGGCGCGTCAGTCCGGACGTGCCTTCCGCTGGCGGATCGAGGATCTGGACCGCGTGCGTGAGGGAGCAGCCCAGCAGCAGCTCGACGAGTTCCGCTTGCTGGGGATCACGATCGACGGGCCGATCGTGCGGCAGACGGACCGGGTGGAGCACTACGCGGCCGCCTGCCGTCGCCTGGAGGAGCGGGGTCTGGTCTATGAGTGCTACTGCTCGCGGAAGGACATCCAGTCCGCACCCAGTGCACCCCACGCGCCGCCGGGGGCCTACCCGGGCACGTGCCGCGACCTGACAGACAGAGAGCGGACGGCTGAACGCGCACGGCTGGAGCGCGCGGGCCGGTCACCTGCGCTGCGGCTGCGGACGGAGAACTCGCAGCGGCCCGTCGAGGACGCGCTGCTGGGCACGATCACCGCGCACATCGACGACGTCGTGCTGCGCCGCGGCGACGGAGTGTGGGCATACAACCTGGCCGTCGTCATCGACGATGCAGACATGCGCGTCGACCAGGTGGTCCGGGGCGATGACCTCGCGTCCTCGGCGCCCCGACAGGCGCTCCTGTGCGATCTGCTGGACCTGCCCGTGCCGCAGTACGCGCACGTCCCCCTGGTCCTCAACCGTCAGGGCGCCCGGCTGGCCAAGCGGGACGGCGCCGTCACACTGGGACAGCTGACGGAGCTGGGCTTCGACGTGTGGGGCTGGATGGGCGAGTCGCTGGGCTTCGGACCCTGGCGCGGCGTGCACGACGCGATCGACTCGTTCGATCCGGCACGGCTCCGGCGGGAAGCGACCGTCTTCGATCCGCCGCCGCTCAGTCGCGGGGCTGCCGAGGCCCCGAAGACCGGGCGATGACGGTCCGGTAGATCTCCTCGTACCGGCCGATCGTCGTGCGGATGTCGTGGTGGGCCGCGATCTCCTGGGACACCTCGCCCATCGCGCGGCGCTCCTGGTCCGAGGCCGCGACGACCTCCGTGAGGGCCCGGGCCAGATCGTGCGGGTCGCGCGGCCGGAACAGCCGGCCGTTCTGCCCGTCGCGCACCAGGTGGGGGAGGGCGACCGCATCGGCCAGGACGACGGGCAGTCCCGAGGCCAGTGCCTCGAGCGTCGCGATCGACTGCAGCTCTGCCGTCGACGGCATGCAGAAGACCGTCGCGCGCCGATACTCCGCGTCCAGCTGCGCATCGCTGATCTTGCCCAGCACGTGCACGCGGTCGGCCACGCCCCGCTCGCGGGCCAGCTCTGGGAGAGCCTCCTCCTGATCGCCCGCGCCCACGATGCGCGCCTCCAGACCCAGTGCGGGGTCCATGAGGGCGAGGGCCTCGACGATGTCCTGCGGCCGCTTCTCCTGCGAGAGCCGGCCCACGAACAGGACGGCGGGCGCAGAGGTGCGCACGACCTCGGCGCTGGACGAGGGGTCGACCCCGTCGAAGCGGGCCAGATCGATCCCGCAGCTGACGGCCTCGACAGGGTGGTCGAAGCCGTTCTCCGTCAGGAGGTCGCTGGCCAGCTGCGTGGGCACGGTGATGTGGTCGGCGCGCTGGAACTCGCTGCGCAGGTCCCACCAGGCGGCTCGCGCAGCGAGGTCGAGGACGCGCTTGGGCGCGCGGACGTAGGGGCGGACGTTGTCCGGCATGAAGTGGTTCGTTGCCACGACCGGGATGCCGCGCCGCTGCGCGTGCGAGATGGCGAAGCGGCCCAGGACGAAGTGGGCCTGCGTGTGGACGACGTCGGGTCGGATGTCGTCGAGCAGCCGGGCCACGGCGGGACCGGTCTCCCAGGGCATGCAGATCATCCACGTGGGGTGCAGCGGCCAGTGGTGGGAGACGACGCGGTGGACGCGCACACCGTCCTCCCAGTCGTGGCTGGCGATGCCGGAGGCCGATGGCGCGATGACGTGGACCTCGTGACCGCGTGAGGCCAGGCCGGTGGCGAGTCGGTTCGCGAATGCGCCGGCGCCGTTGATCTCCGGCGGGTACGTCTCTGCGGCCAGGACGATACGCAGCGGGCGCTCGTCATGCGGTGCGGCGGGGGACGGGTGTGAGGGGTCAGCGGCGGGCAGGATGGGTCACCTCGTCGTCTCCGGCGCCCTGGACGGGGCCGTGCTTGC
>DWZY01000310.1 GCA_019117325.1 Candidatus Brevibacterium intestinigallinarum | reverse complement strand
GACCATGTGCGCCGAGAGCTGCTGTGGGAGCACGACAGCGGCCAGGGCGACACCATCGGCCTGCTCGAGTCGATGGTGGGCCACTGCCTCGGGATCGGGCGGATCACGCTGATCGAGGGGATCTTCGGCGCCGAGCGGTATGACGGCATGTTCGCGCGGCTGCTGCGGGATCCACCTGGTCCGACGTTCGTGTACTACCTCGACGTGAGCCTGCCGGAGACGCTGCGGCGACATGCCGGCAAGCCGATCGCTGCGCACGTGCCCGCCGAGGAGGTCGCCTCCTGGTACCGCCCTCACGACGTGCTCGGCGTCCCGGGGGAGCAGGTGCTCAGCGAAGAGCTCGACGAGGAGGCGATGGTCGAGCGGATCCTCGAGGATCTCGCGAGGCACGACGCGGAGAACCCCCCACCGGTCCCGTGACCCGGCGGCCGCCGCACCTCAGTCCGCGATGCTGATCTCGAAGGTGGTGCCCGCGTCCATGGTGGGCGTGGTGATCTCCAGGGTCTCGCCCGCCCTGACGGTGAAGGTGTCCTGATCCGTGCCGAGGTCGATGCTCTCGTCGCCCTCCCGCTCGGACAGAGGGGTGTCGGTGCTCAGGACGACCCGCCGCGCGGTGCGGCGAGGAGGGCGCCGCGGCGCGTCGGCAGGCATCGGACCGTCGGGGAGATGTGCGTCATTTCGGTCCTCTCCGCATCGGGTCGTCGGGGACGTGGACGATCATCCCTCACGTCTCCGCCGAGCGCTCCGTGATCGCGAGATCCGACGGGGCGCGGTGACGAGCTCGGCACCCATCTCCGCAGGGAACACGGCACGCATCTCGATCCTGCCGTCATCCCGAGTGCGCCGGCGTGCCTCGCGCACCGCGTCCTGGCCAAGGCGGCTGCCGTCGGTCAGCCGCAGATCAGCCCAGCAGCCGCAGGGCAGCCGTTGCGGCCGGGCTGGGCCGGAAGCTGCTCCAGATCAAGTACTCCCTGCGGCGAGGACCGCCGCGGACGGCGAGGGCGCGGGCACCGCTGTCCGGGGCGAACCGTGCGGGCAGGAGTGCGACGGCCAGACCGGCAGTGACCAGGGCTCCCACGAGCTCGGCGGTCGATGCCTCGAAGGGGACCCGTCGGGTCAGACCGGCCGCGCGGAAGGCGCGATCGCTCTGTGTGCGCCCCGGGCTCCCGGCCGCGAAATCGGCGAAGGGCTCATCGGCCAGCTCGGCCAGGTCGATCGAGTCTCGAGCAGCCAGGGAATGATCATCCGGGACCACGGCGACCAGCGCTTCCTCGGCCAGGACCCGGTGCTCGACGCCCTCGGGGACGATGCCCTCGGCGAGCCCCAGGACCGCGAGGTCGATCTCTCCCGCGCGGACCCATGAGGTCAGCTCGTCGCTCCGACCCACGCGCAGCTGCGCCGTGACCCGAGGATGCTCCTCCCGGACCCGGCGGAGCAGCGCGGGCACGTCCAGCGCCGTGACGGTGGGGATCAGCCCGATGGTGAGGGGCCCGCAGATCACCCCGACGGCGGCGGCGGCCTCGGTGGCGGCACGTTCGGCGGCCTCCAGGCTGCTGCGGGCCCACGGCAGGAAGGCCTCCCCGGCCGCGGTGAGCTCCACCCGACGACTGGTCCGCGCGAACAGGGCGGTGCCGATCTCGTCCTCGAGCTTGCGCACCTGGTGGCTGAGCGCGGACTGGACCACGAAGCACTGTGCCGCCGCGCGGGTGAAGTTGCGGGTCTCCGCCACGGCGAGGACATAGCGCAGCTGCTGCATTTCCATAGATCAATCGTCCATGGTCATCAATGCCATGACAAGCATGCGTTGGACTCATTGCTCGCCCAGGGCGGACAGTGGTGCTCATGGCCGATACCGCCCCCACCACAGCCCAGGACCCCGGCGGGGCCCTGGTCCTCGCCACCTGCCTGCCCCCGGTTCTGTGGGGAACGACCTACGTGGTCACCACCCTGTTCCTGCCCGCGGATCATGCGCTCTGGTCCGGAGTTCTGCGGGCTCTTCCGGCGGGACTGCTGCTGCTCGCCCTCAGCCGGAGGCTGCCGCGCGGGGACTGGTGGTGGAAGGCGCTGGTGCTGGGCGTCCTGAACATCGGGGCGTTCTTCCCGCTGCTGTTCCTCGCCGCGTACGCGTTGCCCGGAGGGATCGCGGCGATCTTCGGCGCCGCCAGCCCTCTGGTCGTCGCAGCCCTGGCCCTGCCGCTGCTGGCCGAGCGTCCCACCGCATGGCGGCTGCTCTGGGGCGTGCTGGCCGTGATGGGAGTCGCGATGATGGTCCTCGCCCCCGGGGTGGAGCTGAATCCGCTGGGGGTGCTGGCCGGTGCGGCAGCGCCGCTGAGCATGGCGGTAGGGACCGTGCTGAGCAAGCGGTGGGGCCGTCCCGCGGGCCCCGTCCCCTACGCCGGCTGGCAGCTCACCGCGGGCGGGCTGGTGATCGTCCCCCTGGCTCTCGCGGTCGAGGGCGGCCCGCCGCGCCTCGACGGGCCCGCCCTGGCCGGATACGTCTGGCTCGGGCTGCTCGGTGCGGCCCTGGCCTACACCCTCTGGTTCCGCGGGGTGGGACGGATGCCCGCTGGAGCAGTCGCCTTCCTGCCCCTGATCTCGCCTCTGGTGGCCGCCGTGCTCGGCTGGCTGGTGCTGGGTGAGACCCTCACGCCCTTCCAGGGCGCCGGCTTCCTCCTGGCCCTGCTCGCCGTCGCCTGCGCGCAGCGCACACCCGGACGGTTCATGCACCCGGAGCCGCGCCGGAGAAGCACCCCGCATGCCCCCGCCCTCGAGACCGTGACAGCGACCAGCACGACCAAGGAGCCGACCTCATGAAGATCCTGATCATCGGAGCCACCGGCGCTGCCGGGTCCCGCATCGCCGCCGAGGCGCTGCAGCGGGGACACGCGGTCACCGCCGCGTCCCGCCGACCGTCCGTCGTCGCCCCGGGCGCCACGGCGCTGACCCTGGATGCCACCGCGCCGGACCGGGTCGCCGACGCCGCCCGCCTGCACGACGTCGTCGTGGCCGCCACGCGGCCCGCTCCCGGACGGGAGGCGGACATCGACGCCCTCACCACCGGTGCGGCCGACGGTACGCGCAGAGCGGAGCGGCGGCTGATCGTCGTCGGCGGCGCCGCACCGCTGCGGATCCCGGGGACCGCACGGATCGCGCTCGAGGATCCGAGGTGGGTGCCCCCGACGATCCGGGAGATCGCCGCCGCCAGCTGCCGCCAGCTCGAGATCCTGCGCGACATGAGAGGTCTGGACTGGACCTGTCTCGCCCCGGCCGCGCAGTTCGAACCCGGGATCCGCACCGGCGGCTATCGCACCGGTGGCGCGGACCTGGTCATCGACGGGGACGGACGGTCCGCCCTCTCGATGGAGGACTACGCGATCGCGCTGCTGGACGAAATCGAGTCCCCGACCGCGACGTGCGAGGTCCTCTCCGCGGGATGGTGAGAGAGCGAGGCCGATCCGGAGGAGGGCGAGGGAGCCGAGGACGCCGTCCTCACTTCTCCGCCGAGCGCTCCGTGATCGCGAGGTCCAGCGGGAAGTCGATCGGGCTGCCGGGGAAGAGCAGCCGCCCGGCGGCATCGGCGCTCTCGCGGATCGCGGCGGCCGCGGCCTCCGCCTGGTCGGCCGGGGCGTGGACGATCACCTCGTCGTGGAGGAAGAACGCCAGATGCGCGCGGCGGGAGAACACCGGTCCCGAGGCGTCGGCCCG
>DWZY01000002.1 GCA_019117325.1 Candidatus Brevibacterium intestinigallinarum | reverse complement strand
ACCGGTGCGCACGACCGCCGAGGCCGTCGCTGGCCCCGCGTGCTCCTCTCCGCTGGCGTGGTGGTCCTCGTCCTCGTGCTGGTCGCCGGGGCATGCGCCGTCACCGTGTACAACCGCGTCGATCGACTCTCCACCGCGCTGGATCAGACGACGCGCAGCGCGAACTCCCTCTTCGACACGCTCCTGACCGACCCCGCTGCGGCGGACGCGGACCTGGCAGATGTGCGGTCCTCACTGGACGACGCACAGGCCGAGTTCGCCGCGTTCCCCATGCCCCAGCTCGAGTGGGTCCCCGGCCTGCGCGATGACCTCGAGGCCGCGGACCGGACGCTGGAGGTCGCCGACTCGCTGGTCGACGACGTCGCCCCCACCCTCATCGATGTCGCGACCGTCGTGGACCTGGAATCCGGCAGCCTGCGGAACCCCAGCGATACGGGGTGGGGCAACACCTTCTCGTCCGTCGGCGATATCGCGACGCAGGGAGCGGACGCTCTCGACACCCTCTGCAGTGCCGCGGATGAGCTCGAGGACATCGACCTCTCGACCGTCATGGACGCGGTCGCCCGCCCCATCGTGGACCTGCGCGCCTCGGTGCGCGAGGCGTGCGACTCGGCTTCGGAATACGGCCCGGTGCTGGGGGCGTTGGACTCGGGAGGAGACCTGCTCGACGGATTCGTCGAGAAGATCCGGGACGCCCTCGACGAGTCACTGAGCCGGCGACCCGGCTGACACCCCCTGATGGAGGAGCCCGTATGAGCACACCCCCGAACGCGCTGATCTTCCCCCGGTCGTCCGCCGTCTTCGGCCAGGACGAGCGCGCGGGCGAGGTCGCCCACTTCGGCATCCCGCTCCAGGAGCAGCGTCGTCTGGCGGACGGCGCGGCCGTCGCGGACCTGTCCGCCACCCGTGTCTTCCGCTTCACCGGACCGGACCGCCTCACGTGGCTCAACACCCTCACGTCGCAGAAGGTCGACCGGCTGGCACCGCACGTGTCGACGGAGACGCTCGTGCTCTCGCCCACCGGGCACATCGAGGGCTGGCTGCGGCTGGTGGACGACGGTGAGGTGCTGTGGGCCCTGTCCGATCTGCGCACCGATGAGGCGATCGGCTTCCTCGACCGCATGCGGTTCATGCTGCGCGTCGAGATCGAGGATATGACCGCCACTCACCAGGCCGTGGGCTTCGTGGGGGAGCCGCCCGCGGATCTGCAGGCGACGATCGTGTGGAACGACCCGTGGCCCGCGATCGGTGAGGGATCCGCCTCGTACGCGGTCGTCGACGAGGGTGCCCCGGCCGCTTCCTCCAGCCACCCGGGTGCCTCCATCGACTTCCGCATCGCCGTCGTCGAGCGGTCCGTGCTGCGTGAGTGGCGCCACGAGGGGCTCGAGGTCGCTGGCCGCGATGCGTGGGACGCCCTGCGCATCGAGGCGTGGCGACCGGACGCGCAGGACATCGACCATCGGGCGCTCGTGGGCGAGCTGGATCTGCTGCGGACCGCCGTGCACCTGGCGAAGGGCTGCTACCGCGGGCAGGAGGCCGTCGCCCGCGTCCACAACCTGGGCCAGCCGCCCCGCCGGATCGTGTTCCTCCACCTGGACGGGTCCGGTCACCTCGTCCCGCCCGCCGGCGCCGAGGTCCGGGCTGAGATCCGCGGATCGCTGCGGGCCGTGGGACACGTGACCACGTCCGCGCTCCACTGGGAGCTGGGACCCGTCGCCCTGGCCGTCATCAAGCGCTCGGTCGATCCGGAGGCGCAGCTGCACGTCGTGGTCCGCGGGGCAGAGGGCGGCGCCGCCCAGGGTGAGTCTGCCGAGGGTGAGCCCGAGGAGCTCGTCGTCGCCGCGCAGGAGCCGATCGTCGTATCCTCGCGGACGCCGTCCGGCCCGCAGGTGCAGCGCAACCGGGAGGTCGACCAGCGCCGTCGGTGAGACGGGCACGAGGGTCCTGCCGCGGGCCCCGGTCTTGGACCCGTGGCCGCTTGCCCGAGCACGGTGGTGACACCGGCCTCGGCGGCGGGACCCAGTCCTGGACCCGCGGACGGTCACGCGGGCACGGTGGTGACAGCGGCCTCGGCGGCGGCTAGGTTCGAGGCATGGCACACGACGAGGTGGGCGGCGCCGGACTGCCGCAGGAGCGCAGGATCGTCACGGCGATCCCGGGACCCCGATCGCAGGAGCTGGAGGCCCGGCGGAAGCGGGCGGTCGCGCCGGGCGTGGCGTCGAGCATGCCGGCGTACGTCGTCGCGGCGGGCGGTGGGATCCTGCGCGATGCGGACGGGAATCAGATCGTCGATCTGGGCTCGGGCATCGCGGTCACGACGGTGGGCAATGCGAATCCGCGGGTGGTCGCGCGGGCGCAGGAGCAGCTCGCGGCGTTCACGCACACGTGCTTCATGGTGAACCCGTACGAGTCGTACGTCGAGGTCGCGGAGGCGCTCAACCGTCTCACGCCGGGTGACCACGAGAAGCGGACGGTGCTGCTGAACTCGGGGGCGGAGGCCGTGGAGAACGCGGTGAAGATCGCCCGCGTTCACACGCGGCGCAACGCGGTCGTCGTCTTCGACCACGCGTATCACGGGCGCACGAACCTCACGATGGCGATGACCGCGAAGGCAGCGCCGTACAAGAAGGGCTTCGGCCCGTTCGCCGGTGAGATCTACCGCGCGCCGCTGTCCTACCCGTTCCGCGACGATGCGGCCGCGGGCACGAAGGTGACCGGCGAGGAGGCGGCGGCTCGGGCGATCACGCTCATCGACAAGCAGATCGGGGCGGATGACGTCGCCGCGATCGTCATCGAGCCGATCCAGGGCGAGGGCGGCTTCATCGTGCCGGCGGAGGGCTTCCTGCCGGCGCTCGTCGACTACGCGCGGGCGAACGGGATCGTGTTCGTCGCGGATGAGGTGCAGACGGGCTTCGCGCGGACGGGCGCGATGTTCGCCTCCGAGCATGAGGGGATCGTCCCCGACCTCGTGACGACCGCGAAGGGGCTGGCGGGCGGTCTGCCGCTGGCGGCGGTGACGGGACGTGCGGAGATCATGGACTCGGTGGGCGCCGGTGGCCTGGGCGGCACGTACGGCGGGAACCCCGCGGCGGTGGCCGCAGCACTGGGCGCGATCGAGGCGTACGAGCAGGACCGGCTGCTGGAACGGGCCGGGGCGATCGGCGAGATCATCGTCCGGCGCGTCGAGGCGCTGCAGGCGAAGCACCCGGAGATCGGCCATGTCCGCGGTCGCGGTGCGATGCAGGCGATCGAACTGGTGCAGCGGGACACGATCGACCCGCATCCGGAGCTCGCCAAGGCGGTGGCGGGCCACGCCGCTGCGAACGCCGTCCTGGTGCTGGTGACCGGCACGTACGGCAATGTCCTGCGTTTCCTGCCGCCGCTCACGATCAGCGACGCGCTCCTCGAGGAGGCGTTCGACGTGCTGGAGGAGGGCTTCGCGCAGGCGCTGGGGTGAGCGCGGCGGCGCCGCCAGCGCAGAAAGGCACCTTCAGTCGCAAACTACGCCGCTATGGCGTTGGAGTCTGCAACTGAAGGTGTCTTTCCTGTGCGGAAGTACGGGTGACGTGGAACAGGCACAGCAGACGAGAGGACATCGCATGGACGAGGAAACCATCACGGCGTGCGCCGCACGGATCACGGAGGCGTACTCCCGGGGGACGTCGATCGCCCCGCTCACGGACGAGTTCCCGGATCTGACGGAGGCGCAGGCGTACGACATCGCCGAGGCCGTGCGCCACGAGCGCGAGCGCGCAGGCGACCGCGTCATCGGGTGGAAGATCGGCTTCACGAACAGGACGATCTGGGACCAGTACGGGGTGCACGCCCCGATCTGGGGACCGATGTACGCCTCGACGACCCGCGCGTTCGAGCAGCCTGGACGCGAGGGTGCTGAGCGCGAGCCTGCTGGCAGCACGAACGCGCCGGGAGCTCGCGCGGCAGGAGAGCGCGCGGCCGGGGAATGGCCGGTCGCAGGGCTGACCGAGCCGCAGGTCGAAGCCGAGATCGCCTTCCGGTTCTCATCCGCGCCGCGCGCTGGTGCGGATGAGCGCGAGCTCCTCGAGTCGATCGACGGGGTCAGCCACACCCTCGAGGTGGTGCGCTGCCCGTACCCCGACTGGGTGTTCCGCCCGGCCGACACGATGGCCGCCGCCGGCCTGCACGGCGGACTTGCGGTAGGACCGTGGCACTCGATCGAACCGCAGGATCGGGACGACTGGGCACGCGCTCTCACGACGTTCAGCCTCACGATCCGCAGCGACGACGTGGTCGAGGGCACGGGCCTGGCCCAGAACGTGCTGGGCGGACCGCTGTCCGCGCTCCAGCACTTCATCGACGAGAGCGCACGGCTGCGCGGCGGCGTGATCATCCGGCCGGGAAACATCGTGACGACCGGCACCGTCCCGCCCGCCTATCCGCTGCGCGCCGGCCAGCACTGGACGACCGAGGTCGACGGACTGCCTCTGCCGGGCCTGTCCCTCACGGCCGTGTGAACCTGGGGGCCTGAACTCCACGGACTGAACCACGCGCGACTGAACGGGGACGATCCTGATCGACGCGCACGGACACCCCGGTCGGGCATGTCACCGGCACCGCTGTGCGGTGGAGCGGCCAATGGCGACTGAGGGCGCCGGAGCGCCTCAGTCCTTGATCGGCCGCCGTGCGTAGAGGGCTGCGAGGATCGCACCGGACACGTTGTGCCACACGGAGAAGACGGCACCGGGCAGCGCGGCGGTCGGCTCGGTGGGGAAGTGCGTCGCCGCCAGCGAGGACGCCAGTCCGGAGTTCTGCAGTCCCACTTCGAAGGACAGAGCGCGACGCCCCGCCGCGCTGAGGCCTGCGAGGCGGGCGGCGCCGTATCCCAGAGCGAGCCCCACACCGTTGTGCAGGATGACAGCGACGAACACCAGGACACCTGCGGTCAGGAGCGACCCGGCGGAACCGGCGACCACGACCGCCACGACGTAGGCGATGGCGACGGTCGACAGCCAGGGCAGGACGGGCCCCAGCAGGTCGATGAGGCGCGAGAAGAGCGCGCGCACGATGACTCCGGCGATGACGGGGATCAGGACGGTCTGCACGATCGACACCATCATGGCGCCGGCTGAGACGTCCATGTAGGAACCGGCCAGCCAGAGCGTGAGGACGGGGGTGAGGAGCGGTGCCAGCAGGGTCGAGACGGTCGTGACGGAGACGGACAGGGCGACATCTCCCTTCGCCAGGTACGTGACGACGTTCGACGCGGTTCCGCCCGGGGCGCAGCCCACGAGGATCACGCCGATCGCCAGGGCGGGCGGCAGTCCCAGCAGCTGTGCGATGGCCCAGCCCGCCAGCGGCATGACGATGAACTGGCTGCCGGTGCCCAGTGCGACGACCCACGGACGCTTCGCGATGCGTGTGAAGTCGGGCAGGGTGAGCGTGACGCCCATGAAGAACATGATGACGCCCAGGCCCCAGGGGATGGTGGACGCCAGGGTGCTGATCGAGTCGCTTCCCACGAACCCGATGACTCCGCCGGCGATGACGAGGAGCGGGAAGATCGTGACGGCGATCCGCGCATTGCGCTCCGTGCGCCGCTGTGCGTCGGGGTCGTGCGGTCCCGTCTGTCCGGCTTCCGGCCCAGTGCCGGTGCGCGTATCCAGGCTCTTGTCCTCCACTGCCCACTCCTCTGTCGTGGTTCCGAGCACGCGTGTGTCGTGCGGCGGGCACAGGCTATAGCTCGCAGCCCGTGTCTCGCGACGCAGTCCGAAACACGATACGTCCAAGGGGCCGGACCGTCTGGACGAGTGCGCAGGGATCGGAGGTGCACAGGAGCGGTCCTCCGCCGGGATGATCCTGCGTCACCGGCATGTTCACGCTGGTATGACGACTTCATCCGGCTCGCCGTCCCCGGCGCTCTCCGTCCTCGACCTCATCCCCGTGCGCAGGGGACAGACCACTGGACAGGCGCTCGCGGCGTCGAAGGAGCTGGTGGAGACCGCCGACCGGTTCGGCTTCCATCGCTACTGGGTCGCCGAGCACCACAACATGCCCGCGGTCGCCTCCACCTCGCCCGCGATCGAGCTCATGCACCTGGGCCAGCGCACGACCCGCATCCGCCTGGGGTCCGGCGGCGTCATGCTGCCCAATCACGCGCCCCTGGCGGTCGCGGAGCAGTTCGCCCTGCTGTCCGCGGTGTACGGCGACCGGATCGACCTGGGCATCGGCCGCGCGCCGGGCACGGATCCCTTCACCTCCATGGCGATGCGGGGGCACCTGGGCGAAGGGCGTCTTGTCGATCGGCAGGGGAATCCACTCGACCCGGTCGAGCAGTTCCCGCAGCACATCGTCGACATCCTCGCGCTCCTGACCCCCGCCGGTGCGACGTTCCCAGTGCGCACGGGCCAGCACACGCTGCACTCCTCACCGCGCGTCGATGACGCGGCGCAGGTCTGGCTGCTGGGATCCAGCGGATACTCCGCCCAGCTCGCGGCGGCCCTGGGACTGCCGTACGTCTTCGCCAACCACTTCGCCGGCCGTGGCACTGCAGCCGCGATCCAGCTGTACCGCGATTCCTTCGAGCCCACGGAGCACGGCGAGGAGCCGCGCACCTTCGTGACCGTCAACGCCGCGGTGGGCGCGACGACCCAGGAGGCGTGGGAGCTCGTGCAGCCGCACGTCTACCAGATGGGTCAGTTGCGGCTGGGCACTCCGCTGGAGGCTCAGCGCCTGGTGGGCGAGGACGTCGAGTCGGTCATGACCGATGGGCACCGCCGGGTAGGCGAGTCGATGTGGGACTCGTGGGCCGTGGGCACCGCCGCCGAGGTCGCTGATCGCCTCCGCGAGATCGCCGCCGAGTTCGGGGTCGACGAGATCATGATCCAGCCGATCGCAGGTGCGCGTCCGGACGATCCGCTGGACACCCAGCCGGCTCGCGTCCACACGATCGAGGCGCTCGCGGCGGAGTTCGGACACGTGCGCAGCTGACGCGGCCACCTTCCCCTCCATCGCGCCGTTGAGGTGTACGTAGCGGCCCGTCGCCTCGTTGAGGTGTCCGTACCCGCCTGCGATCCGGCACTTCTGGGGCGTGGGCGCACACCTCAACGACGCGCACCGGCCTTTTAGAACGGGACCGCGGGACCACGGGCCACCAGCACCCCACCCGGTCCCAACGGTTTACTCAGCGCACGGTCAGCCGCTACCCTCGAGGGTGAAACGGTGTCTTCCCCCATGCACCGGGACCTGCCGCACTGCGGCCGGTGCTGACCGAAAAGAGAATCCTGTGAATGCGAAAGCACTCCTGCCCATCATCGGGCTGTGCATGAGCGCGCTCATCGCCCAGCCCGCCCTCGCCGCCCCGGACCTGTCCGCGGAAGCCGACGACGGCGTCGCCCTGCGCGCCCAGTCGAACGGCAAGCTGTCCAAGGGCGACACGGCCTACGTCAACGTCACCGCCGCAACGGTGTGGACGTCCCCTGACTCCCCGCGCAAGATCGACGCGCCCGCCACGAAGGCGCCCGTCGACCTGAAGGCCTGGAACCGCGCGCTCTCCTCAACCGAAGACCGCCGAGGCCTCACCGGACTCGTGCAGACGCAGGCACCGTACGGCGCCGAGGTCACAGTCCTCGCCGTCCAGGGCAAGTGGGCCAAGGTCGCGGTTGCCGACCAGTCCACCCCGAAGGACAAGCGCGGCTACCCCGGCTGGGTGCCCGTCGCCCAGATCGTTGAGAACGACACCTTCGAGGAGCTCCGGGACGAGAACCCCACCGCGGTCGTCACCTCCCGCACCGCGAAGCTGGAGCACGTGCAGTTCGCGGAGCTGCCCGGGAAGAAGACCCCGCAGGCGACGATCAACGTCGCGCTGCCGCTCATCGCCCAGGACGTCGATGACGTCCGTGTCGCGCTGCCCGGCGGCGGTGCCGCCTGGATCGACTACGACGATGTGCGCGTCGAGGACACCGAGCACGGCTTCATCGTCGAGAAGCCCAGCCGCTCCGACATCGTGGCGACAGCCCGTCAGTTCGACGGCCTGCGCTACCTGTGGGGCGGGGTGAGCCCGTATGGCTTCGACTGCTCCGGCTTCACGTACACCGTCTACCGCGCACACGGCATCGACCTGGCACGCGACGCGGGCGACCAGCAGAAGCAGGGCAAGGCCGTCTCCCGCTCGAACCTCAAGTACGGCGACCTCATCTTCTTCGCCACCGGTGGCTCGGGCCGCGCCCACCACGTCGGCATCTACGCCGGCAACGGGAAGATGATCCACGCTCCCAACGCGTCGAAGTCCGTCGAGGTCGTCGACTGGAAGGCCTGGGACTCCGGGAACCAGTTCGTCGAGGCCCGCCGCTACCTCTGATCGGGACCGATCCCCACTTCTGATCGGGACTCAGCACCCCTACTGATCGGGATCGGTCACCTCGACTGAACGACACCCATCACCGCGACACGCCGTGTGCGTGTTCGAGGCACCCAGGAAAACCCAGGTGCCGCGAACACGCACACGGCGTGTCGTGGATTCAGCGGACTCAGCGGGCTCAGCGGATTCAGGGGAGGGGGCGCGCACCGCGCAGGCGCATCGCCCGCTGCAGGTCGTCCAGCGCCTCGATGAGCAGCCGTCGCTGCGCGGCCGGCGCGTCCGGATGCTCCAGGAGCCACGCCTCCGTGCGCGCCGCGACGAGGCGGGGCCGCTGCGACCACGACGGGTAGAGGCCCACGACCAGCCTGCGCGAGATCTCGATGGGCCTCGTCGCCCAGAAGGTCTCCAGCAGAGCGAAGTAGTCGTCGACGCGCGACTCCAGCAGCGGGTGGGGGCCCGGTGCGGTGATGCCGCTGATGCGCGCGGACAGGTGCTCGTTGCTGAGCGACTCATCGCGGGTGGCCTCCTCCCACGCGCTGTCGCGGACGATCGCCAGCGGCCGTGACGCCCGCACCATCGCCGCGTTGATCGCGCCGGAGCCGGTGCGGTCCAGTGCGGCCTCGGCGTCGATGTGCTCGAGGTCCGCCCACCCCAGCACCACGAGCGCCCGCAGCGCAGTCCACCGCAGTGCGTGGTCGACGACCAGCCCGGGTGCGCCGTGCGTGAGCGCCTCGCCGGGCAGCGTCGCCAGCACATGCTGCGCGAAGACCCGCCCGCGGGTCAGCGAGCGGTCGGAGCTGCGGGCGCCCGCGGTGCGCGCCGCCAGCGAGAGGGCGAACCGGGCCAGGCCCAGCTGCCGGTCCGTCCCGGCCACGGCGCTCTCCAGCGTCTCCAGCACGGTCTCGAGCATCGCGGCGAGCGCGTCGATCCGCTCGTCCTCGCGCACC
>DWZY01000309.1 GCA_019117325.1 Candidatus Brevibacterium intestinigallinarum | reverse complement strand
CGGCCAGCTGGGCGGCGGCCTCGGCCAGCACCGTCCCGTAGCCCTCGACGATCCAGGCGGGGATCTCCTCGTAGCCGTCCCACGACGTGTCCTGGACCAGCAGGGATCCGTCCGCCTCGGACTCGCGTGCGGCGTGGGCGACGACGTCGTCGTAGCCCAGGTCGAGGACGGTTGCGACAGCTCCCTCCGAGCGGATGCCGGCGAGCGCCTCCTCCGAGACCCCAGCGGGCAGGAAGATGCGGGCGGACAGGCCCACGAGCGAGGCGGTGTGCGCGACGGCCCGGCCGTGGTTGCCGTCCGTCGCGGCGACGAGCTCGCGCACCCCGGTCTCCTCGATCCGGGTGGCGATCTCTGCGAACGGGAGCACCTCCGCAGCGCCCAGCCGCTGGGACAGGGCCCGGGCGATCGCATGTGCGGCCCCCAGCATCTTGAAGGCGGGCAGTCCGAAGCGCGCGGATTCCTCCTTCACCCACACGCGTGCGGCGCCCAGTTCGCGGGCGAGCGGAGGCAGGTCGACGAGTCGGGTGGGTGCGTAGCCGGGGATCGAGCGGTGGAAGTCCAGCAACTGCGGGGCAGGATCCGTCGTCCAGGTGCGGGCGGCGGGTCGTGCGTGGATGGGCTGGGTCATCGGGTCTCCTCCTGGCTGAGTCGGACGATCGTGTTCGCGAGCGCGGACGCACCGGCGGCGCAGTCCTCCGGGGTCGAGTACTCGCGCGGGTTGTGGCTGATGCCGTCGTACTGGCCGCGGACGAAAACCATCGCGGTCGGCGCGATCGCGGCGATCTCCTGTGCGTCGTGGCCTGCACCGGACATGAGGCGGCGGACGGGGTGGCCCAGGTCTGCGGCGGACTTCTCGATCGTGTCCTGGACGCCCTCATCGAAGGGCACCGGGCGGGTGCGGGCCATCCGCTGCGTCTCGACCCGCAGGCCGGGCTGGGTGTCCGGGAGGGTGTCGAGGAAGGCGGCGAGGTCGCGCTCGGCGGCCTCGAGGTGGTGGTCCTCCGGGTTGCGGAGGTCGACCGTGATCTCTGCGCGGTCGGGGACCACGCTGGGCAGACCGGGTGAGGCGGCGATGTGGCCGACCGTGCCGCGCAGACGCCCGTACCGGCCGGAATCGACCATCGCGCGGACATGGACGATGACCTGCGCGGCGGCGAGTCCGGCGTCGGCGCGCAGCTCCGTGGGCGTCGTGCCCGCGTGTGCCGCGCGCCCGTGAAGGGCGACGCGCTGCCAGGAGATCGCCTGGACACCGGTGACGACGCCCAGCGCCACGTCCTCGCGCAGCAGCACCGGGCCCTGCTCGATGTGGCACTCGACGTACGCGTGCGGCGGATCGAGCAGGACCGGTGCGGCGCCCGCGAATCCGATGCGCTCGAGCTCCTCGCCGAAAGTCAGGCCGTCCGCGTCCGTGAGGGCGTGGGCGTCCTCGAGGCTGATGCGCCCGGCGGCGACGGCGGAGCCCAGCATGTCCGTGCCGAAGCGCACGCCCTCCTCCTCCGTGAAGGCCGCGACGACGAGGGGTCGCTCCGTCGTGATCCCCCGATCGTTCAGGGTGCGGACGGCCTCGATGCCGGCCAGCACGCCCAGGCACCCGTCGAAGGCGCCCGCGGTGCCGACGGTGTCGATGTGGGAGCCCGCCATGACGGGGGCGAGATCGTCGCGCAGGCCCGCGCGGCGGCCGAAGATCGAGCCCATCGGGTCGACCGTCACGATGAGTCCGGCCTCCTCCATCCACCGGATGACGAGGCGACGACCGGCAGCGTCCTCATCGGTGAGGGACTGGCGGTTCACACCGATGAGATCGGTCGCCTCGTCGTCGTACGCGCCGATCGTCGCGAGCTCCATGAGGTCCGACCAGAGGCGGTCGCCATCGATCGTGAGGACCGGCGGGGCGAGGGTCGGGGAAGCGTTGGGGTTGGTCAGGGCGGCTAGGTCGGTCTGATCGGTCGAGCTGGTCGGGGTGACGTCCATGTGGGGCCTTTCGAATGACGCGGAAGAAGTGCTCTGCCCTTCACGCTAGGCACCGGCGACCCATCAGTCGATAGGATGAGTCTGAACGGTACCGGTCATGTTTTCTGATCATTCGAGAGGGCCAGAGAGCCCGCGACCGCCGGAGAGGAGACCACCCGTGTACGACCTGCACCGCATGCGCCTCCTGCGCGAGCTGGCCCATCGCGGCACGCTCGCGGCGGTCGCGCGGGCTCTCGACCTCAGCCCGTCCGCGGTCTCGCAGCAGCTGAGCCTCCTGGCCCGCGAGGTGGGCGAGCCGCTCCTGGAGCCCGCGGGTCGCGGCGTCACGCTCACGCCCGCCGCGCAGATCCTCGTCACGCACACCGAGGCGATCCTCAGCGAGATGGAGACCGCCCGCGCTCGCGTCGCCGCCCGCCACGACCTCACCGGCACGGTGCGCCTCGCGACGTTCCAGACCGCGGCCCACACCTTCGTGCCGGACGCGATCTCCCGCCTGCACGCCCAGCACCCGGACCTCACGATCGCGCTCAGCCACATCAGTGCGGACGAAGCGCTGCCCGCCCTGCGGGCCGGCGACTTCGACGCGGTCCTCACCGAGCAGTACCCGGGTCGCCTGCCGCCGCAGACCCCCGGCGCCGAGGCCGTCGTCCTCCTGACCGATCCCCTGCACCTGGCCGTGCCGTCGGGGTGGGACGCGGGGAGTCTCGCGGATCTCGCCGACGCGCCATGGGCCCTCGAGCACGCGGGATCGGACCCGCGCGGATGGGCCGAGGGCGTGTGCCGCGGTGCCGGATTCGCACCCCGCGTGGTCTGCGAGTCCGCCGACGTGCACCTGCACGTCCGCCTCGTCGAGCAGGGCTTCGCCGCGGCGTTCCTGCCGGGACTTGCACTGCCCGACGAACCGTCGTTCCAGGTGCTGCCGGCGACGATGCCGGCCGGTGGCGCCGCCATGGCAACCCCGACCGCCCACCGCACCATCCGCCTGTCGCGGCGCGCTGGCAGCGCCGCGGATCCCGCACTCACGGCTCTGGCCACCCACCTGCACGAGGCCGCTGACTCACTCACCATCTGAGAGGGACTGTCATGACGACAGAGGACCACCTGTCCGGACAACCGCTGACATTCCGACCCCTCACCCGTGACGACTTCCCGCTCCTCACTGCGTGGCTGCGCGAACCCCAGGTCGCGCGCTGGTGGAATCACGAGACGAGCCCAGAGGCGATCGAGCGCGACTTCGGCCCCGGCACGCGCGGGGAGGAACCGGGCGAGGACCTCGTGGTCCTCCTGAGCGATCGCCCCATCGGCCTGCTCCAGCGGTCCGTCATCCGCGACTACCCGGACGAGTTCGCGCTCTTCGCCGCTCACGTCGACGTCCCACCGGGTGCCGTCGAGCTCGACTACCTCATCGGCGAATCGGACCTGCGCGGCCGCGGCCTGGGAACGCGCCTCATCCGTGCCGCGGTGGAGGACACGTGGCGCACGCACCCGGAGGCCCAGGCCGTCCTCATCCCCGTCAGCGCGGCGAACACGGCCTCGTGGCGCGCGGTCGAGAAAGCCGGGCTGCGCCACATCGCCGACGGCGACATGCCGCCGGACAATCCGATCGATGATCCGCTCCACCGCATCCACCGGATCGATCGGCCTGACTAGAGCCAGCCGTTGTCGCGGGCGGTGAGGGCGGCCTCGGTCCGGTTGGCCGCATGTGTCTTCCCGATCGCCGAGGACAGGTGGTTGCGCACCGTGCCCGGCGAGAGGAACAGCGCGGCGGCGATCTGACGGACGCTCGACCCGTCCAGCGCGGCCCTCAGCACGTCCCGCTCGCGGTCCGTCAGCGGGTTCGCACCGGACACCAGGGTCTCCGCCGCCAGTGAGGGATCGACGACCCGCTGCCCGGCGTGCACCGCGCGGACGGCCTCGGCCAGCTGCTCGGCCGGGGTGTCCTTCACGACGAATCCGCTGGCCCCGGCCTCCAGTGCCCGCCGCAGGTAGCCGGGCCGGCCGAAGGTCGTGACGATGAGCGACCGGCATCCGGTCCCACCGGCGGCGATCGCGCGGGCGGCCTCGATCCCGTCCAGCCCGGGCATCTCGATGTCGAGGAGCGCGACGTCGACCCGCTCCCGGGCGACCGTCTCCGCGACCTCGGTGCCGTCCGCCAGCTGCGCGGCGACCTCGAGGTCGCCCTCCATCTCCAGCAGCGCCGCGAGCGCACCCCGGACCAGCGCCTGGTCGTCCGCCAGGAGCAGTCGGATGGGCGCGCCGCTCACCGGTCCGTCGCTCACAGGCGCACCTCCAGCCTCGTCCCGGGACGCTCCTCGCCCGGGCGCGCGTCCTCCACGGTGAGTGTCCCACCCTCCCGGGCGACGCGGTCCCGCAGGCCGCGCAGCCCGCTGCCGGACGTGGGCACTCTCCCGACCACGGCCTCGGCGGCGGTCCGCCCGACCCCGTCGTCCGCCACGGTGAGCCGGTCCCGGGTCACGGTGACCGCGCACCGGGTCGCGTCCGCGTGGCGGATCACGTTCGTGACCGCCTCGCGCAGGCACCACGCGAACAGTTGGCGGCCTGCGGCCGGCACCGACGCCGAGGCCGTGGTCGGCAGATCTGCCGTGATCCCCGCCGCCTCGAGTGCGCTGCGCGAGGACGCGAGCTGGGCGTCCAGATCCGGGACGTGCTGTCCGCCCACCGCACTGCGGACCTCCGCGAGCGCCTGCCGGGAGACGTCGAGGACCTCGTCGAGCTGGGCACGTGCCCGCTGCGGGTCGTCCTCCACGAGCTTCCGCGCCAGTTGGGTCTTGAGGGTGATGACGGTGAGGGAGTGCCCAAGGACGTCGTGCACGTCTCGCCCCACCTGCTCGCGCTGCTGGGACAGGGCGAGCTCCTCCCCCAGGATGCGGGACCGCTCCTCACGCTCCATCGCCAGCCGCAGCGCCAGCATGATGAAGAGGGCCAGCACCACGGGGACGATCATCCAGAAGCGCTCACCCGCCGGAGCGATGAGCAGCGCAATCGCGACCCACAGCGCGGCCAGACCCACGGACACGGGCAGTCCCACGCGCAGGTGATGCGGGAAGATCCAGATCGCCAGGGTGAACGGCAGGAAGTTGAACGCGGTGAGTCCGGCACCGGGGGCCGTCGCCGCGACGCTGATGAGCAGCAGGACCGTGACCGCGAGCGTGTTCACCCAGAGCGGGACGCCCCGCACCAACCACGGCCGCACGAAGTGCCCCAGGTAGACGACGACGAAGGCCACCGTCCCCGCCAGGCCCAGGATCGTCGCGCCCATCGGCGCGGGGCCGGCGACGAGGGCGACGACCGGGATCGTGAGGAAGATGAGCCACACGCCCGCCGGGATGAGGACCGGGAGGCGATCCCCCCGCGGCAACGGCTCCTCCGGCCACTCGCCGGGGCCCCAGGGGCCCGCGGTCCCCGTCGCCATCAGCGCGCGTCCGTCCTCAGCCACGGCGCGTGCTGCGGCGCGAGGCGATCAGGCAGAGTACCGCGAAGACGACCGTCCATGCCCCTACGTTTAGCACGATCGCCCAGAGCGGGTCTCCGGCCGGCGCGCCGCCCGAGGTGTCGACGACCGCGCCCTCGAGCTGCGGCCAGCGCGTGAGGGAGGCGATGCCGTAGACGGGAGTGAACTTCGCGATCGTCAGGAGGGTGCCGGTCAACGGCATGAAGAGGTTGCCGAAGAACGCGAGGACGACCAGGATGCCCGAGGCCGCGGAGACCGCCGCTTCGGACCGGAACAGGAGTGCCGCCGCCAGTCCGTAGAGCGCGAAGGGGATGGCGCCCAGCAGCGCCAGCCCGCCGGAGGCCGGCCACATCCAGCCCTCGTCGAAGCGGGCGCCGGTCAGGGCCCCCACGACGAAGATCACGACGATGGGCAGGAGGGCGATGCCCAGGGCGACGAGGATCTTCCCCACCATGTAGCCGGATCCGCCCAGCCCGGTCAGGCCCAGCTGGCGGCCCCAGCCCTGCTGCCGTTCGATCGCGGCGGAACCGGCGATCGCGCTCGTGGCCATCGTGGCGCCGTAGACCGCCATCGCCGTCATGTTGTAGGCGGAGACGTTCCCGTGCCCGGCCTCGCCGTCGCCCCACGAGGACAGGGCGCCGAACATGATGTAGAGGACGGTGGGCAGCACGACGATGAAGAACGTGGACTCGACCATCCGCACATTGCGCAGCAGTTCCCACCCGGCGTACCCAGCGATGCGGCGGGCGGCGGACCGGTGGGTGACGGGCGTGGTGGTGGTCGATGCAGTGGCTGTGGTGGTCGATGGTGTGGCGGTCATGTCGGTGCTCCTCATGGCAGGGACCCTTCCGGGGTGGGGCGGGCAGTGCTGGTGCCGGCGGCCTCGGGGGCGGCCTGGGATGCGGTCGCGGGACCGGTTTGGGGACCGGCCTCCGGCGCGTCGTCGGCAGTGAGGTCGAGGAAGACGTCGTCCAGAGAGGCAGCCGTGATGGAGAGCTCGTGGGCCAGGCCCTGACTCAGCAGGACGCGGGCCAGACCGTCCGTGTCCTCGGTCGTGAAGCGGACGCGGCCGCTCTGGTGGACGACGGCCTCGGTGATGCCCAGGTCTGCGGCGACCTCCTCCGGGGACCGCGCGCCGTCCCACACACCGGAGAGGGTGCGGTGGCCGGCACGGGTCACCTCGTCGACGGGGCCGTCCACCACGATGCGGCCGGCGCGCATGAGCACGATCCGGTCGGCGAAGTCCGCGGCCTCCTGGAGGAAGTGCGTGGCGAAGACGATGGTGCGGCCTCGTTCGGCCTCGGCCTGCATCGTCTCCCAGAACTCCTTGCGGGCGCGCACGTCCATACCGGCGGTGGGCTCGTCGAGCAGCAGCAGGTCCGGCTCTGTCAGCAGTGCGAGCGCGAAGCGCAGCCGCTGCTGCTCGCCACCGGAGCACTTGCGCACCCTGCGCCGGGCGATGCCGGTGGCGCCGGCGCGCTCGAGTGCCGCGTCGACGGGGATGTGGGAGGCGTGGCAGGCGGCGACCATCGCGACGGTCTCGCGGACGGTCAGGTCGTGGAGGAGGCCGCCGGTCTGGAGCACGGCGCCCACGCGCCCGCCACTCACCGCGGTCTTCGGAGATTCACCCAGAACGGTGAGGGTGCCCGAGGCCGGGGTCGTGAACCCCAGGACCATGTCGAGGAACGTGGTCTTGCCGGCGCCGTTGGCACCCAGCAGGGCGACGATCTCGCCGCGCTGGATCTCGAGGTCGACGCCGGCCACCGCATGGACGGTCCGCGAGCCGGTGCCGAAGTGCTGATGGACACCCGTCGCGTGGAGGGCTGTGGGAGAGGCTGCTGTGTTCATGCCTCCAGTCTGGAGATCCGCGCCCTGCCGCGGATCTGCCGACCGTCACCCATCGCGCATGACATCTGTCAGGGGTGGGCGGTCATGGTTCACACCATTGCGGGAATCGCCGGTCGTCAATAGGGTCGAGGTCGTAGTCCCCCATCAACGTTGCTGGCCAGGACTGTCGAAGGAGAATCGATTGGTCGCCGCTCAGACCGCTTCGCACCCGACTACCCGCACACGTTCCGACTGCACGAGCACCCACGTCGATGTCCTCATCATCGGCGCTGGTGTGTCCGGAATCGGTGCGGCCCACCACCTCCGCGAGAACTTCCCGGAGCGCAGCTTCACCATCCTCGAGTCCCAGGAGTCGTTCGGCGGCACCTGGCTGACCCACCGCTATCCGGGCACTCGATCGGACAGTGACCTGTTCACGTACGGGTACCGTCACAAGCCCTGGTCCGGTCCGTCGATCGCTCGTGCGGAGCCCATCCGCGAGTATCTGCAGGAGGTCATCGACGACGATGACCTCGCCGATCACATCCAGTACGGGAACCGCGTCATCGGGCTGGCATGGGATTCGCCCGAGGGCCGATGGACTGCCACTGTCCGGCGCACGACCGACGCCACTGCCGACGAAGCCACGACCACACAGGTCACCGCATCCTTCCTGTGGATGTGCAACGGCTATTACGACCACGAGACCCCGTATCGCCCGGAATGGACCGGGGAGGAGGATTTCCAGGGGATCGTCGTGCACCCGCAGCACTGGCCGACCGATCTGGACTGCGCGGGCAAGCGCATCGTCATCGTCGGATCAGGCTCAACTGCGACGACACTGGCGCCGGTGCTGGCACAGGACAGCGCTCACACGACCATGTTGCAGCGCTCACCGTCCTACTACTTCATCGCACCCACGGTCCACGAGCTCGCCGCGACTCTGGAACCGCTGGATCTTCCCGACGAATGGGTCCACGAGATCTTGCGCCGCCAGTACATCAAGCAGACCGATGAGATCGTGACCCTCTCGCGGGAGCAGCCGGAGGCGGCTCGGGAGTTCCTTCTCGACGGCATACGCGACGCGGTACCCGCGGACGTCGACTTCGACAAGCACTTCCTACCCGACTACCGCCCCTGGCAGGAGCGTCTCGTCTCGATCCCCGACGGTGATTTCTTCACGGAGATGCAGGCGGGAAGGCTGACCGTCGAGACGGACACGATCGATCGATTCACCGAACGAGGGGTGCTGCTCGAATCCGGTGAGGAGCTCGAGGCCGACATCATCGTCACCGCCACAGGCATGACCATGACGTCGTTCGCGAACGTTCCCTTCACCGTCGATGGCGAACAGGTGGATTTCACCGAGCGCATCACATGGCGCGGCATGATGATCACTGGCATCCCGAACATGGCCTTCGCCCTCGGGTATTTCCGGTACAGCTGGACGCTGCGCGTCGACATCGTCAACGACCTGCTGGCTCGCATCTTCAGGCACATGGAGTCCACCGGCTCGACCGTCGTGATTCCCACGCTGCGTCCCCAGGACGAGGGAATGGAGCGACGACCGTGGGTCGACCCGGACAATGTGTCCGCCGGATACATGGTCCGCGCACTCGACCGGCTCTACCGCCAGGGCGACCGAGCCCCCTGGCAGCAGATGCTCGAGTACGATCACGAACGCGAAGCATTCCCCGCTGCGGACATCACAGACGGTCTCTCGTACCGCTGACAACGGAGTCACAACACTCACCATCGAATCCCGTCACATCCCTGAGGAGCAGCAATGCCGCAGATCCCCGTCCGCACCGGAATCACCATGAACTACGAGATCACCGGCAGTGGTGAACCCCTCCTGCTCATCATGGGCACGACCGGATCGATCCCGTTGTGGGGTGAGTTCCGCGCCGGCTTCGAAGGGAAGTACCAGGTCATCGCCTTCGACAACCGTGGCCTGGGCGGAAGCGAGCGCGGCGAAGAACCTATCTCAGTCGACTCGCTGGCCGAGGACGCTTCCGCTCTGCTCGAGGCATTGGAGATCCCCCGCGCGCACGTGCTCGGATGGTCCTTGGGCTCGGCGATCGCGCAGGAACTGGCGCTGGCGCACCCGGAACAGGTCGCGTCTGCGGTCATGTACGCGACCTGGTCGGCCTGCGATGGCTATCAGCGCTCCCTGCTCAGCGCACTGCGACTTCCCTACGTGCATCGTGACTTCGAGACGGCCATGACCGCCACCGGACTCGCCTATTCGCCGGAGATGCTCGACCGACCGGATCTGGCGGAGCTCATGGCGCCGTCCCTCCCGTTCCAGCCGCAGACCGAGGAGCAGATGCAGGTGACCGTCGAGCAGTGGGACGCGGACCTCGCATTCGATTCGCGCGATCGGATCCCCGCCATCACCGCCCCCACCCTCGTCGTGGTGGGAGAACAGGATCTGCTCACCCCACCGCGTCAGGCGAAGAAGGTCGCCGATGCGATCCCCGGGGCCCGCTTCGAACTCGTCACCGGGCCCGGCTCCAGCCATGCACTGCACGTCGAACGAACCGAGGACCTGCTGAGGATCGCTTTGGACTTCCTGGACGAGCAGCGGATCTGAGCGCATTCCGCCCGCCGATGAACGGCGAGCGGGACAGCCCCTCACTCCTGCGCGAACAGCGACTTCTCGACCGCGTCGGAGATGTGGGTCGTGCTCACGAGCCCGGTACCGCCGTCGACCATGTACTGCGAGCCCGTCACATAGGCGCCCAGCGGGCCGGACAGCACGGCGGCCATCGCGCCCATCTCCGCAGTCGAGGCGTAGCGGCCCAGCGGAACGGCCTTCTTCCACATCTCGTCACCCGTGTCGCCCGCCAGGCGCGCCATGCCCTCGGTCCCCTCCACGGGTCCCGGCACCAGCGAGTTCGAGCGGATGCCGTGCGGCCCCCATTCGAGCGCCAGGTCCTTCATGAGCATCTCGATACCGGCCTTCGCGGCCCCCACGTGCGCCTGGTACTTCATCGCCTTGAAGGCCTGACCGGCGGTGATGAAGAGGATCGACCCGCGCGTCTTCTTGAGCGACGGGAACGTGGCACGGGCCGTGTGGTAGGCGCCCATGAGGTCGATGTCGACGACCGTGCGGAACGCGTTGGAACTCATCTTCTCCGCCTGCGCGTAGAAGTTGCCGGCCGCACCGGCCACGGCGATGCTGATGTCCCCCAGCTGGGAGACGGCGTGGTCTACGGATGCCTGCAGGGCCTCGGCGTCGCGGACGTCCGCGGCCTGGAAGGCGACCTCCGCGCCCAGGCCGCGCAGCTCCTCCGCGGCCGCCTCGAGCCGCTCCTCCGTCCGGCCGCAGATCGCGACCTTCGCCCCACAGCGCGCGAACGCGCGTGCGATCCCCAGATTGATGCCGGAACCGCCGCCCGTGATGAAGGCGACGTGGCCCTCCAGCATCGTCGGGGACAGGTTGCTCACCGGATCGTGCGTCGTTGCCTCGGTCATGTCGCTCCTCCTGGACGTCCTCGGTCACACCCATTGTGCGCCATCGTTGATCGAACGCTCAATCGCCGACGCATGGGAGCGCGGCGGGACGGACGTCGCCGCTCAGCCCTTCGCGCGCGCGAGCCCCCGGTGCGCTCCCAGCGCACGCAGCGCGAAGACGATGGCGACGAGGTCGACGACCTCCTGGAGCAGCGCGCCCACGACGGCGGGCAGGTAGCCGAACGAGGCGACGAGCATGAGGCCGACGGAGATGATGATGCCCACCCAGATCGACTGGAGCGCGATGCTCACCGTCCGCCGGGAGACGACCGCGACGTCGGCGACGCGCCCGATATCGTTCGAGGTGATGACCGCCGAGGCCGACTCGCTCGCGACGGTCGCACCGCGCCCGGCCATCGCGATGCCCACGTCCGCGGCGGCGAGGACGGGCGCGTCGTTGATGCCGTCGCCCACCATGAGGACGGGACGCGGCTGCAGGCCGCCGACGATCTCGACCTTCGTCTGCGGCGTCGTCTCCGCGTGCACCGTCGTGATGCCGACGGAGGCGGCCACGGCCTCGGCGGTGGACCGCACGTCGCCCGTCACGAGGGCGACGTTCTCGACGCCGGCCTCCCGCAGCCGCCGGACCGTCTCGCCCGCCTTGGGGCGGAGGGGATCGGAGAGGAGGAGGACGCCGGCGTGCTCCTTCCCCACGGAGACGTGGACGGCGGCCGCGCCGCCTTCGAGCTCGGGCCGATCGAACGGGCCGACCGCCTCTTCGATGAAACTGGGCTTGCCGACCCGGACCTCGGTGCCGTCGGCAAGCGTCGCGCGGACGCCGTTCGTCGCGACCTCGTCCGCGGCCGTCACCTCCGGCAGCGTGAGGCCGCGGGCGTGCGCGGCGTCGAGGATGGGCTGGGCGAAGACGTGGACGGAGTACTGTTCGGCGGCGGCCGCGAGGGCGAGGACCTCGTCCTCGGAGCGGGCACCGGGGAGGATGTCGACGACGTCGGCGCGGCCCTCGGTGAGGGTGCCGGTCTTGTCGAACGCGGCGGACCGGATGCGGCCCAGCACCTCGAGGACGCCGCCGTCCTTGATGATGACGTTGAGCTTCGCCGCAGAGCTCATCCCGCCCATGAACGCGACGGGTGCCGCGATGAGGAGCGGGCACGGCGTCGCGACGACGAGGACCTCCGCGAACCTCACGGGATCGCCGCTGAGGATCCACGCGAGGACCGCGATGAGGAGCGCGACGGCGGTGAACCCGACGGCGTACCGGTCCGCGAGCCGCACCATCGGTGCGCGCGAATCGACCGCCTCCCGGACGAGCGCGACGATCGAGGCGTAGTTCGAGTCCGCGGCGGCCTTCGTCGCGCGCATCCTGAAGCTCGCGGTGCCGTTGACGGTGCCGGACAGGAGCGGATCACCCTCGGTGAAGTGCGTGGGGATCGGCTCACCCGTCACGGACGACTCGTCGATCGTCGCGGACTCGGAGAGGAGGACGCCGTCGACGGGGAGGATCTCCGACGAGCGCACGAGCAGCGTGTCGCCCACCGCGACCTCGTCGAGCGCGATGGACTCGACCTCGCCCGACTCCGGGTCGACGCGGCCGGCGAACGAGGGGGCGCGGCTGAGGAGGCGGTCGAGTTCCCGGGTCGCGCGCCGGGCGGCTAGGTCCTCGAGCGCCTCACCGCCGGTGAGCATGAGGGCGATGATGAGGCCCGCGATGTACTCCCCGACCGCGAGCGTCGCGATCATCGCGATGACGGCGAGGACGTCGAGGCCCCACCGGCCGGCGAGGAGGTCGCGCACCATCCCCACCGCGGTCGTGAGGATGACGACGCCGAGGACGAGGTACGCGGTGACGGCGAGCGCGGTCGTCTGGTCCGTCAGCCAGAAGACGATGCCGGCGACGAGGCCCGCGATGACGGCGAGCATGAGGCCCCGCCGCCTGAGGAAGGCGGACACCCCGCCCGAGGCCGTGGTCCCGTCCACTGCTGTCACTCCCGTCCGACGAAGTGCCCGGGCCCGCGCCCGGGCCGCGGGCCTCAGCCTATCGCCCGGCCACCCAGCGGGCGCGGGCGGCATCCGTGAAGCCGCCGAGGACGACGGCGTGCACCTGCCGGCGCACGTATTCGTCGACGTCCATCTCGAGTCGGCGGTAGTACCAGTTCTTGAGCGCCCACGTGTGGGCGAGGACGAGCAGGTCGTAGGCGAAGATCTCCGGCGGCACATCGCGCAGGTCGCCGGCCTCCGCCGCGCGGCGCACGGCCTCGACGACGGCCACGACCGGGTCGTCGATGCCCTCGATCGCCTCCGGCACGCGGGTGCGGAACGCGCCCAGGACGCGGGTGATGACGGCGAGGAGGATCTGCTCCTTGTCGGAGAAGTACTTGTACAGCAGCCCCACGCTCACGCCGGCGGCGCGGGCGATCGCCTGCATCGAGACCGCGTTCGACCCCTTCTCCTGCATGAGCGAGAGCACGGCGTCGACGATCTGTCGAACGCGCACCTGCGCCCGCGCGTCCTGCACGGCCGTCATGACGCTGGTCCTCCTGGGGCGGTGAAGGGTGCTCTCATCATTGAGTGAACTTCAATTCACCCCTAGTGAACATGAGTTCACGCGGTGCGTCAGGGGAGGATCCGAGCATGAGCGCGAAGCCAGAGCCGCCGGCGTCGGCCGGGTCCACGGAGTCACCGGAGCCGGAAGAGCCGGCAGAGCCCACCGAGCCGACCGGCTCCCCGCAGACCCGACCCGTCTTCGACGCGCACCTGCACATCGTCGATCCGCGGTTCCCCCTCGTGGAGAACAACGGGTACCTGCCGGACCCGTTCACGGTGGATGACTACCGGGAGGCGAACGCGCACCTGACGCCCCATGGATTCGCGGTGCGCGGCGGTGCGGTCGTGTCCGGGTCGTTCCAGGCGTTCGACCAGGGGTATCTGGTGGAGGCGCTGGCGCAGCTGGGGCCCGGCTTCGCGGGCGTGACGCAGCTGCCGGTCGAGATCGAGGACCAGGAGATCGACCGGCTGCACGCGGCGGGAGTGCGGGCCGTGCGGTTCAACGTGGCACGGGGCGGATCGGCGGCACTGGATGACCTGGAGCACCTCGCCCAGCGGGTCCACGACCGGGCGGGCTGGCACGCCGAGCTCTACATCGACGCGCGCACGATCGACGACGACCTGGCCCGCCGGATCGCCGCGCTGCCGGCCGTCAGCATCGACCACCTGGGGATGCACGAGGACGGACTGCCGCAGCTGCTGCGCCTCGTGGAGCAGGGCGTGAAGGTGAAGGCGACCGGGTTCGGCCGCATCGACATGGATCCCGCCCGGACGCTCGCCGCGATCGTCGACGTCGACCCCACCGCCCTCATGGTGGGCACGGACCTGCCGTCGACGCGGGCGCGCCGCCCCTTCCGGCCCGAAGACCTCGCCCTCATCCGGGACACCCTGCCGACGGAGCACCAGTCGGCCGTCTTCTGGCAGAACGCGGCAGAGTTCTACGGCGTGAGCGAGTAGTCCCTCACTCGAAGTACCGCCGCACGTTGCCCACCAGCATCGTCTCGATCTGCTCGTCCGTGACTCCGCGCTCCCGCAGTGCGGGCAGAACGTCGTCGGAGATGTGTCGGTAGTTCCACTGCGGGACCGCCTGCCGCTTCGCTTCCGGGTCGAACCAATCGATGAAGCAGGCCGCGTCGTGGGCGAGGACCATGCGGTCCGCGTATCCGGCCGCCGCCAGCTGCGCGACGGTGTCGACGCGCTGCTCGAACGGGAGGAGGACGTCCAGGCCGAACCGGTCCATACCCAGGAGCGATCCCGCGTCCGCGACCTCCTTGAGATAGTCGAGGTCCGTCGAGTCACCGGAGTGCCCGATGACCACCTTCGTGAGGTCGACGCCCTCCTCGCGCAGGACGCGCTGGGCCTCGAGGCCGGAGCGGGTGTGCGGATTCGTGTGCACGGTGATGGGCGCGCCGGTGCGCACGTGCGCCTGGCCGACCGCCCGCATGACGCGCTCGACGCCGGGTGTCAGGCCCTGCTCCTCGATCGCGCATTTGAGGAACGCGGCGCGCACGCCGGTGTCCGCGATGCCCTTCGTCAGGTCCTTCACGAACATCTCCGTGAGCGGTTCCGGCTGGTCGAAGAGGAGACCGGGGCCGGTGTAGTGGAACTGGAAGGGGATCTCGTTGTACGTGTACAGGCCGGTCGCCGCGACGATGTTCAGATCGACGCGCTCCGCGATCCGCTGGATGCGCGGGATGTACCGGCCCAGGCCCAGGACCGTGGGGTCCATGATCGAATCGATGCCCAGGCTCGCGAGCTCCGTCAGGTCCGCGACGGCCTTCTCGACCATCGCCTCCTCGTCCCAGTCCTGATAGTTGAGGCGGTGCTCCTCGCCCAGCACGAACACGTGCTCGTGCGCGAGCGTCCTCCCCAGGTCCGCACTGTCGATCGAACCCGTCACCGTCTGCACTTCCGCCATGTCCGCCGTCCTCCCGAGCGTCGTCGCTCGTCAGTGGTATCCCGGCACCACCTCGCCGTGGTGTCGTGCGTGAGGGGGCGATTGCCCCCACCTGCGACTGTACCCATCTGTGCGAACGGATTCACCGATCTCCGCTGGACCCGAGACGGTCCCGCGGTCGGCTCACCGCGGCCCGCCCCGCGTCACGTGGGCACGGTGCTCAGATCAACGGGTCGCTCACGCGGGCGAGCCGCCCGCGGTCCTCTCCGCGATCGCGACGAGGTCCGCTGCCGCCCCCGTCAACCGCCGAGGCCCCGTCCACACCGCGGTGAACTGCCGTCGCAGGCCCGCGCCTTTCACCCCCTTCGCACGCGCATCAGTCCCGCCCGCGCGGGTCGCACTCGCATCGGTCGCGCCCACAGCAGTCGCGCCCACTCCGTCCAGCGGGACACGCAGCAGTTCGCCGGACTCCAGCTGGGTTCGGACGGCGAGCGCACTGAGGACCGCCGGGCCGGCTCCCGAGGCCACCGCGATCCGCACGGCGGCGTTGCTGCCCAGTTCCAGGACAGGCGGGGCCTGCGGGAGATCGCCCAGGACCACCGCCAGGGCGTCGCGGGTGCCGGAACCGCCCTCGCGCACGACCAGGGGCGTCGCCGCGAGCTCCGCCGCGCCCACCGGCGCGCTGCGGTCGGCCCACGGGTGGTGCGGCGCGATGACGAGGACCAGTTCGTCCTGGGAGACGACCCGGGAGTGGATGTCGCGGGGGACGTGCGGAGTCTCGATGAAGCCCAGACGCAGACGGCCCGACCGCACGTCCTCGATGACGCGCGTCGAGTTCTCGACCTCCAGGAGCACGCGCGTGGCGGGCGCGGTGCGCCGCAGGTCCGTCAGCCACAGGGGGACCAGGTGCTCTGCGATCGTCATGCTGGCGCCCACGCGCAGCTCGGGAGCCTCTGCGTCGCGGGTGGTGCGCAGCCAGTCGGTGAAGTGCTGGGCTGCGTCGAGCAGCTCCCGCGCGTGGGCGGCGTAGACCAGGCCGGCCGGGGTGGGCCGGGACCCGCGGGGGTGCCGGTCCAGCAGAGGTGCGCCGGCCTCGGCCTCGAGGCGGGCGATGAGGCGGCTGGCATTGGGCTGGTGGATCTCCAGGCGGCGGGCACCGGCACCCAGGCTGCCCTCGTCGACGACGGCGACGAACAGGGCGAGCGCCTGCAGGTTGGGCAGATGGTGCGGGCCCGATGTCTCCGGAGTCATATCAGGATGATATGCCCTGCATCGGAACAACCGTCTACTGCGGTTCGCCCACAGGCGGGAGAGTCGTCACCATGAGTTCACCCGCACACCACGATTCGACTGCCGCAGACAGCGGCTGCGGCCCGACCTTCGCACCGGACGGGACCGACGCACAGGGCTCTCCCGGTGCACCCCAACCCTCCGGTCCGGCAGCGCAGGAGCCGCTCGGCACGAAGACTCCTTCCGGAACGACATCGCCCAGCCTCCTGCCCGGCATCGCCCTGGCTGCGACCGCCGGTGTCGCCGCGACAGTCGCCGGGTCGTTCCTGCCTGGGATGAGCCCGCTGCTGCTGGCGATCATCGTGGGCATCGTCGTCGCGAATCTGGTGCCGCTGCCGGCGGCCACCGCTCCCGGGATGACCTACAGCTCGAAGACCCTGCTGCGGGCGGGCATCGTCCTGCTGGGCCTGCAGGTGGTGCTGGGCGACATC
>DWZY01000308.1 GCA_019117325.1 Candidatus Brevibacterium intestinigallinarum | reverse complement strand
CGACCTCGGCCTCCGCGGCGTCGTCAGACGCAGCAGTCTCGTCGGACGCAGCAGTCTCGTCGGACGCAGCAGCCTCGTCGGCCTCGGGCGCGGGCACATCCTCGACCGCATCCGTGCGGTCGTCCGCGGGGGTGAGCGACGAGAGGTCGTCGGGCACCTCGGTGTCCGCGAGGTCGTCGTCCAGCGGCACGTCCGACACGGGCGCCTCGATCTGGCCGATCGCCTGGCGGTGGACCGTCAGGAGCGTGCCCGGGTTGGACTCGATCGTCACCTTGTTCTCCTCCGGCAGCACGTCGACAACGGTGCCGAACACTCCGAAGGTGGTCATCACCCGGGCGCCGGGAACGAGCCCGGTGGACAGCTTCTCCTGCTGCTGACGTTGCTTCTTCCGCGAGTTCATCATGAAGAAGATCAGGAGCGCGCCGAATCCGAGGATGAGGATCATTTCCATGGGGCGGTGGCCGCCTTTCGTGAGTGGAGTCGAGAAGACCGGGGGCCAGTCTAGTGCCCTCGCACCGGAGTCTCACCTTTCGGCTCAGAATGCGTCGTCCGGAGCCTCGAGGCCCAGGTGCCTCCAGCCGTCGCCCGTGGCCACCCGTCCGCGCGGCGTGCGAGCCATGAAGCCCTCGCGCACGAGGAACGGCTCGACCACCTCAGCGACGGTCTCCGCTTCCTCGGCGACGGCGACGGCCACTGTGGAGAGACCCACCGGTCCGCCGCGGAAGCGGACGCAGAGGGCGTGGAGGACCGAGCGGTCGAGCCGGTCGAGGCCGCGCTCGTCGACCTCGTAGACGGTGAGCGCGGCACGCGCGGCATCCTCGTCGATCGACCCGTCACCGCGCACCTGCGCCCAGTCGCGGACGCGGCGCAGGAGGCGGTTGGCGATGCGCGGCGTGCCGCGCGAGCGCGAGGCGATCTCGTGGAGACCGCCGGGAGTGGCATCGATCTCGAGCTTGCCGGACGATCGCGCGAGGACCTGCAGGAGATCCGTCGTCGAGTAGAACTCGAGGTGGCCCGTGAAGCCGAAGCGGTCGCGCAGCGGTGCGGGCAGCAGACCCGACCGGGTCGTCGCGCCCACGAGCGTGAAGGCGGGCAGGTCGAGGGGAATCGCGGTGGCGCCCGGTCCCTTGCCGACGATGACGTCGACCCGGAAGTCCTCCATCGCGACGTAGAGCATCTCCTCCGCTGCGCGGGACATCCGGTGGATCTCGTCGATGAAGAGGACCTCGCCCTCCTCGAGCGAGGACAGGATCGCTGCGAGGTCGCCCGCGTGCTGGATCGCGGGTCCGGACGTCACGCGGATCTGCTGCTCCATCTCGTGGGCGATGATCATCGCGAGCGTCGTCTTCCCCAGCCCGGGCGGGCCGGACAGCAGCACGTGGTCGGGGGCGCGGCCTCGGGCGCGGGCGGCCTCGAGGACCAGCGACAGCTGGTCGCGGACCATGGGCTGGCCCACGAACTCGTGGAGCCCGCGGGGGCGCAGCGCGGACTCGGCCGCGCGCTCAGCGTCTCCCGCGCCGGCTCGTGTGAGGCGCTCGGCCTCGGCGCCGGTGAGTCCGTCGCTGCCGAAGTCGACCTCGTACGATCGCTCGCTCACCGCGGTCCGCCCAGCCGGCGCAGCGCATCCTTGAGCAGCACGGGCACGGTGGCGTCAGGAGCGGCCGCGCGAGCGTCCTCGACGACGCGCTCCGCCTGCGCCTCCTTCCAGCCCAGCCCCACGAGGGCCTCGACCACCTGGTCACCGGGCACGGCCTCGGGCGCGACCGGTGCACCCGGCATCCCGGCGGTCCCGGCGGTCCCGGCCGGCAGCTTGCCCGTGAGCTCCAGGAGCATGCGCGCCGCGCCCTTCGCCCCGATGCCGGGGACGGCGGTGAGCGCCTTCGCGTCCTGCGCCGCGACCGCCGAGCGGAGGCCGTCCGCGCCGAGGACGCCCAGGACGGCCATCGCGAGCTTGGGGCCCACGCCGGAGACGGTCAGCAGCGTGCGGAACACCCCGCGGTCGTCCTCCGTCTCGAAGCCGAAGAGCGTGAGCGAGTCCTCGCGGACGACGAGCTCCGTGTGCAGCTCGATCTCGAGCCCCGCGTGCATCTGCGCCGCGTGAGCGGGGGTGATCGTCACGAGGCGGCCCACTCCACCGGCCAGGACGACGACGGAGTCCGCCCGCACGGAGCGGGCAGTGCCGGACAGGTAGGCGATCACCGGGAGTCTCCTCTGATCAGTTTTTCGAACACGCGTGCGATTGCCAGTCTAGCCCTGCGCCAGCCTGCTCACGAGTCGGCCGCGCGCAGCGCCGCTGCCCACTGCTCCTGAGCGGGTGTGAGCCCTGAGCCCTGTCGGCCTGCGGCGCGTCTGGCCAGCACGTCCTTGCGCTTGCCCGGGGTGGACGCGCCGGCTGTTGCGCCGCGCCACATGTGGGTGATCGCGAGCGCCAGCGCGTCCGCGGCATCCGCGGGACGGGGCGGTGCATCGAGCCGCAGGATGCTCGTGACCATGCGGGTCACCTGCTTCTTGTCCGCCCGCCCGTGGCCGGTGACGGCCGCCTTGACCTCCGAGGGGGTGTGCATCGCGACGGGGATGCCGCGCCGGGCGGCCAGCCCCATCGTGAGGCCGGAGGCCTGGGCGGTTCCGATGATCGTCGACACGTCCGAGCGCGCGAACACGCGCTCGATCGCGACGACATCCGGCCGGTGCTCGTCGAGCCAGCCGTCGAAGGCCTCGGCGATGGCGCCCAGCCGCACGTCCGCGGAGTCGTCCGCCGGCGTGCGGACGACTCCCACCGCGACGAGGCGCGGCCGCGACGGACGGTCCGACTCGACGACCCCCAGACCCAGGCGGGTCAGTCCGGGATCGACGCCCAGGACCCGCACGGGTCAGTCCGCGTCGAGCGCGGCGACCACGTCGTCGCTCAGGTCGACGTTCGTGTAGACGTTCTGGACGTCGTCGAGGTCCTCGAGCGCGTCGATGAGGCCCATGAGCCTGCGCGCGTCGTCGACGCCCACCGGCACTTCCACGGTCGGCACGAAGGCGGCCTCAGCGGACTCGTAGTCGAGGCCCGCGTCGACGACGGCGGTGCGCACGGCGACCAGGTCGGTCGCCTCGGAGATGATCTCCCACTGCTCGCCCGCGTCCTTGATCTCCTCCGCTCCCGCCTCGAGGGTCGCCTCGAGGATCGTGTCCTCGTCCGCCGTCGCCTTCGTGACCGCGACGACGCCCTTGCGGTTGAAGTTGTAGGCGACGGATCCCGGATCGCCCATCGACCCGTTGTTGCGGGTCACGGCGACGCGCACATCGGAGGCCGCGCGGTTGCGGTTGTCGGTCAGGCACTCGATGAGCACCGCGACGCCGCCGGCGCCGTAGCCCTCGTACATGATCGTCTCGTAGTCGACGCCGCCGCCGTCCAGGCCGCCGCCGCGCTTGACGGCGCGGTCGATGTTGTCATTGGGGACGGACGCCTTCTTCGCGCGCTGCACCGCGTCGTACAGGGTGGGGTTGCCCTCGAGATCCGGGCCTCCATTGCGAGCCGCGACCTCGATGTTCTTGACGAGCTTCGCGAACAGCTTGCCGCGCTTCGCATCGATCGCGGCCTTCTTGTGCTTGGTCGTCGCCCACTTGGAGTGGCCTGCCACGTGCATTCCTCCGTATCAGTCGAGAGCCGGGTGACACGTCATTCTACAGGCGGCTCCGGCACGAGCTGGGCGTGCACCGCCGACATCCGCTGGATCACCGTGATGACGCACAGGAGGCTCAGGGCGCCCAGCGCGACCGTCAGGACCACGACCGGGACGCCCAGCCCCACGACTCCCGTCACGACGAGGGTGACGAGCAGCCGGTCCGCACGTTCCGCGATCCCGCCGGCCGCCGTGACGCCCAGAGCCTCGCCGCGGGCGCGCACGTAGGACACGAGCGAGCCGGCGACCAGGCACACGAGCGCGAGGAGGGCGGTGAGCGGGTCCTCCGCCCCCAGGAAGAACCAGAGCGCGAGCCCGACGAAGACGGCGGAGTCCGCGATCCGGTCCAGCGTCGAGTCGAGGAACGCCCCCCACGGCGACGACGCGCCGGACAGCCGGGCCATGATGCCGTCCAACATGTCCGCGAGGACGAACACGGTGATGACGACGGTGCCCCAGAACAGGTGCCCCAGCGGATAGAGCACGAGGGCACCCAGGCAGACACCGATCGTCCCGATGACCGTCACCGCGTCGGCGCTCAGCCCCAGGCGCAGCAGGAGCCGGGCCGGAGGGGTGAAGAGCCGCGTGAAGGCCGTCCGCGCGATCGAGTTGAGCATCAGCGCTCGCGCTCCGTCGCGCGGGCGGACGCGTCGGCTCGCGGAATGAGATGGCGCTGCCACCAGTCGAGGTACGCCTCGAACCGCGCCGCGCGGTGGCGGGGACGGCCGCTGCGCGAGAGCTCGTGGTCCTCGCCCGGGAAGACGACCATCTCCGCCTCCGCCCCGTGTCGCAGCAGCGCGGCATAGTACTGCTGGGCCTGCTCGAGCGGGCACCGGAGGTCCTGCTCGGAGTGCATGACGAGGGTGGGTGTCTGCACCTCGCCCGCGCGCGCCAGTGGGGACTGGCGGGCGACCTCAGCAGAGTCCTCCCCCACGTACTCGCGTCCGAAGTAGGTGCCGATGTCGCTGGTGCCGGCGAACGCGATGGGGTCGAGGAATCCGCGCTCGACGATCGCGGCCCGGAACCGGTGATGGGTCGCCGTGATCATCGCGGTGAGGTATCCGCCGTAGGAGCCGCCGGCGACGGCCTGCCGCGTCCGGTCCAGGCGAGGGTGCGCCTCGAGTGCTGCGTCGAGGACCGCGAGCACGTCCGTGGCCGCGGGCTCCGCGAAGTTCCCGCGCACGGCCAGCCCCCAGTCGCGCCCGCGGCCGGCGGAGCCGCGCGGGTTCGACCAGACGACCGCGACGCCTGCGTCCAGGTGGGCCTGGACCTCGTCGAGGACCGCGGCCGTGTACTGGGCGAAGGGGCCGCCGTGGATGAGGAGGACGACGGGGTGCGGACCCTCGCCGTCCGGCATGGCGCACCAGCCGTGGACGTCTCCCCCATCCGTGCGGGCGGTGACGCGGTGGGTCGGTGACCACGCCGCTCCCGCGAGCGCCGTGAGCGGGACCGGGACATGCTCCCCGGACTCCGCAGCATCGATCCGGACCACGTCGCCCGCGCTCGTGGGCGTCGCCGCGGTCACGACGATCCGGCCATCGGCATCCGCGTCGAAGCCCGTCACGACCCAGTCAGTCGGGGTCAGCGGCTCCACGTGCGCCTGCGAGCCGGTCGTCGGCAGCGTGATGCGGACGAGGCGCTCGGCACCGTCGTGCGTCTGCAGGCACAGGGCCGCACCGTCCACGATCCGCAGGCTCCCGCCCAGCTCGCACCGGTCCTCCGGCGTGAGCCGCACCGTCGTGCCGTCGCGGAGGTCATGGAGGTGGAGGCCCGCCACCCGTGCGACGAAGTCGGTGCCGGACGGGCCCAGGTCCGCAGCCAGGAGCAGCACGCGGTCGTGATCGAGCCACGCGTGCGACTGGACGCTCAGGGAGCCCGTGTCCAGGCGCACCGGAGAACCGTCCGCCTCGATCCACACGGCGGATCGCAGGTCCGGCGTCGTCCCGGGTGCGACAGCGGGCCCCAGGACGGAGACGCGGCCATGCTGGGCGCGCGGTTCCCGCACGTCACCCGTCAGGCGGATGATCTCGACGGGGTCCGGCAGCGGGATCGCGCCGGCGGGCGCCAGCGCGTCCTCGTCCTCCAGCGGCACCCGCAGCAGGCGCGCCGGGCGGTCGAGGGTGTACCCCAGCCCGTTCGCGCTGTACTGGGCCGTCGTGATCCGGCGGGGGGCCTCGGCCTCGGCCGGCACGTCAGGATCCGTGCCGTATCGACCCGGCTGAGGATCACGGGCCACGACGAGAGCACTGCGGCCCGAGGCCTCGAGGACTGCCTCGAGGATCCCCAGCGGCTCGTCGGTCACCGCACGGGGGGCCGCCTCGCCGAGGCCGACCCACAGCTGCGCAGGGCTGCGCGGTGCCGCGCGCACGAGGGCGCGGGCCTCGCCCGCCGGCGCGACATCGCGGTCGGACTGTCCCGAGGAGACCCGCCGGGGGCAGGCGGTCGCCGGTCCCGAGACGGGGACCGCATGCAGCCGCGTCGTGTAGGCGTCGGTCTCCAGATCCGGTCGGGAGAGCTCGAAGATCACCCGGTCGCCCGCAAGCCGCGGGGCCGAGGCCGTGTGCAGAGACGCGAGCAGCGCGGCCGGATCACTCACCGGCGCCCCACTCCCCCGCCACGAGGGCGCGGACCTGGTCGTGGACCTGCGGCAGCGCCTTCGTCTGCGCGATGATCGGCAGGAAGTTCGCGTCACCGCCGAAGCGCGGGACCACGTGCTGGTGCAGGTGCGCGGCGATGCCCGCGCCTCCCGCGGCACCCTGGTTCATACCCAGATTGAAGCCCGGGGGCGAGGACACGCGGCGGATCGCGCGCATCGCCTCCTGGGTGAACTCCGCGAGCTCGCGCGTCTCGTCCTCGGTCAGGTCCGTGTAGTCCGCGACGTGGCGATACGGGCAGATGAGGAGGTGGCCCGGGTTGTACGGGTACAGGTTCAGCACGGCGAACACGTGCTCGCCGCGGGCCACGATGAGCCCCTCCTCGTCCGTCCGACCGGGGGCCGAGCAGAACGGGCAGTCCGTCTCGCCTCCGTCCGCCGGCCGCTGATCCCCGGCAACGTACACCATCCGGTGCGGGGTCCAGAGCCGGTCGAACCCGTCGTGCTGGCGCGGGAAGTCCTGGGCCGACTCCGCCTGCGGCTCGGGGCTCACACCTGGGCCTTCGTCCGGATGGCGGTGAGGATCTCCTCGACCGCCTCGTCGACCGGGACGCCGTTGCGCTGCGTGCCATCGCGGAACCGGAACGAGACCGCGCCGGCCTCCTGGTCCTCGCCGCCGGCGATGAGGATGAAGGGCACCTTCTGCTTCGTGGCGGTGCGGATCTTCTTGGGCATCCGGTCCGCGGAGTCGTCGATCTCGACGCGCACGCCGTGCTCGCGCAGGCGGGCGGCGATCTCCTCGAGGTAGGGGGCGAACGCGTCCGCGACGGGCACGCCCACCACCTGGACGGGGGCCAGCCAGACGGGGAACGCTCCGGCGTAGTGCTCCGTCAGCACGCCCATGAAGCGCTCGATCGACCCGAACTTGGCCGAGTGGATCATGACGGGCCGCTGCCGGCTTCCGTCGGAGGCCTGGTATTCGAGGTCGAACCGCTCCGGCTGGTTGAAGTCGTACTGAACGGTCGACATCTGCCACGTCCGGCCGATCGCGTCGCGCGCCTGCACGGAGATCTTGGGGCCGTAGTACGCCGCACCGCCCGGATCCGGGACGAGCTCCAGGCCGGTCTCGCGCGCCACGGACTCGAGGACCTCGGTCGCGGTCGCCCACTGCTCGTCGGAGCCGATGAACTTGTCCTTCTTCTTCCCGTCCTCGTCACGGGTGGACATCTCGAGGTAGAAGTCGTCGAGGCCGAAGTCGCGCAGGAGCGAGAGGATGAAGTCCAGCAGGTGCCGGATCTCGTCCGCGGCGCCCTCCTGCGTCACGTACGAGTGCGAGTCGTCCTGAGCGAAGCCGCGCACGCGCGTGAGGCCGTGGATGACGCCGGAGGGCTCGTCGCGGTAGACGGAGCCGAACTCGAAGAGCCGCAGCGGCAGTTCGCGGTAGGACCTGCCGCGGGCGCGGTAGATGAGGTTGTGCATGGGGCAGTTCATCGCCTTGAGGCGGTACGGGTGCCCGGGCTTCACGACCCGGCCGTCGGCATCGCGCACCTCGTCGACCGCGAGGGCGGGGAACATGCCGTCCGCGTAGTACGGCAGGTGACCGGAGGTGTGGAAGAGCTCCTCCTTCGAGATGTGCGGGGTGCCCACGTACTCGAACCCGGAGGCGATGTGGCGGGCGCGGACGTAGTCCTCCATCTCGCGCTTGATGACGCCGCCCTTGGGGTGGAAGACGGGCAGGCCCGAGCCCAGCTCGTCGGGGAACGAGAAGAGGTCGAGCTCGACGCCCAGCCGGCGGTGATCGCGCCGCTCGGCCTCCGCGAGCCGCTCCTGGTGGGCGCGCAGGTCCTCCTTGCTGGCCCACGCGGTGCCGTAGACGCGCTGCAGAGAGTCCCGCGCCTGGTCACCGCGCCAGTAGGCGGCCGAGGACCGGGTGACGGCGAAGCCCTGCCCGATGTGCTTGGTCGTGGGCAGGTGCGGGCCGCGGCACAGGTCCTGCCACACGACCTCGCCCCTGCGGTTGCGATTCTCGTACACCGTCAGGTCCCCCGCGGCGACCTCGACGGAGGAGCCGTCGTCGTCGGAGGAGTTCGAGAAGCGGGTCGTGATGAGCTCCGTCTTGAAGGGCTCGTTCGCCATCCGCGCGAGCGCTTCCTCCTCCGTCACCTCGACGCGGTGGAACGCCTGCCCCTCCTTGATGATCTGCTTCGCCCGCTTCTCGATCTCCTTGAGATCCTCCGGGGTGAAGGGGTCGACCCCGCCGAAGTCGAAGTAGAAGCCGTCCGTGATGAAGGGCCCGATGCCCAGAGTGCTGCCGGGGAAGAGCTCCTGGACGGCCTGAGCCACGACGTGGCCGGCGGAGTGCCGCAGGATGTCGAGGCCGTCCTGGTCCTCGAGCGTGATGGGCTCGACCGCATCGCCGGGACTCAGCGTCCTGCTGAGATCCGCAGGCGCACCGTTGAGGCGGATCGCGACGACATCGCGGCGGTCCGCGAAGAGCTGGGCGCCCGTCACCCCCTCCTCGATCTCCTGGGGATGTCCGTCGAGGGTGATGCTGTGAGCCACGTGGCGCTCCTTCGTGAGTGAGAGTCGACGGGGACAGACCGGGTCCCGCGCCACGTGCGAGTCTAACGCGTGGAGGACCGGTCACGGGTCCG
>DWZY01000307.1 GCA_019117325.1 Candidatus Brevibacterium intestinigallinarum | reverse complement strand
AGCACCTCGTCGATGACGTTCTGGCTGACCAGGGCTCCCAGCGTGTCGAAGACGGCCTCGGCCCAGGGGTTCATCTTCTCCCCCTCGCTGCCGGGCAGGTAGCCCAGGTTCTGGCCGCCCACCGCGTAGAGGGGCCGGAACACCTTGATCGACTGGTGGCTGCGGTCCTCGAGCACCGCCTGCAGGCCCGCCATGAGGGCGAGCGCGGACTTCCCCGTCCCGGCACGCCCGCCCAGGCTGATGATGCCCACGGACTCGTCCGTGAGCGCGTCGATCGCGATGCGCTGCTCGGCAGAGCGGCCGTGGACGCCGAAGACCTGCTGGTCGCCCCGGACCAGGCGGATGCGGTTCTCTCCCACCACCCGGGCCAGTCCCGAGCCGCGCGGACTGGACAGGACCAGCCCGGTGTTGACGACCTCGGCGGCGACGGCGTCCGTCTCCAGCCGGCCCGTGTCGAACAGGGCGGCCATCTCGTCCTCCCCCAGCTCCAGCTCGGACATGCCGGTGAAGCTCGCGTCCGCCGCCTGCTCGTTGCGGTACTCGTCGGCCTGGAGGCCCAGCGCGGCCGCCTTCACACGCATGGGCACGTCCTTCGTCACGACGACGACCTGCGCGCCCTCCGCCTGGAGGTTGCGGGCGACGGCCAGGATGCGGGTGTCGTTCTCCGACCGGTCGAACGTGTGCGGCAGGTGCGTCGTGTCGACGTGGTTGATCTCGACGCGCAGCGTCCCGCCCTCGTTCCCCACGGGGAACGCGCGGTCCAGCCGGCCGTGGGCCTCGCGCATCTCGTCGAGTCTCCCCAGAGCGCGGCGCGCGGTGTAGCCCAGCTCGGGATGGTGCCGCTTGCCCTCCAGCTCGGAGACGACGACGAGCGGAATGACCACCTCGTGCTCGGCGAACCGCATCATGGCGCGCGGGTCGGACAGCAGGACCGAGGTATCGAGGACGTAGGTGATGGTTGCGCTCACGGTCGGGCTCCCCTTCGGGCTTCGGATGTCCGAGGCCTGGTGCCCTGTCCTTCCCCGACGGGCACTGCCCCCGGAGTCGGCTTCCTGCCGACACCCTCACGCTAACCCGCCGGACCCGGTCCCGACGGACGGCGCGCTCCCGATCGGGTGACGATCCGGTGAACGACCCGCGAACGACCGCCGAGGCCGCAGTCCCCTACCAGCCCCACGGAACCGTCCCGCGGGGCTGGTCCGCTTCGGTCCGCAGGGCTGGGCTGCGCCGCCGTGCGGGGCTGGCTCGCTACTTCCCGTAGCGCCGGTTGCGCTCCGCGTAGGCGCGCAGCGCCCGCAGGAAGTCGGTGCGGCGGAATGCCGGCCAGTACGCCTCGCAGAAGTAGAACTCCGTGTAGGCGCTCTGCCAGATGAGGAAGCCGGACAGCCGCTGCTCGCCGGAGGAGCGGATGATGAGGTCCGGGTCCGGCTGCCCCTTCGTGTAGAGGTGCTCGGAGATCCCCTCCTCCGTGACGGACTCGATGGCCTGCTCGAGGCTGCGTCCCTCGTCGAGGCTGTCCTGCAGGAGCTCGCGGACCGCCGCGACGATCTCCTGGCGCCCTCCGTAGCCCGCGGCGATGTTGACCCGGATCCGGGCACGCGCATGAGAGGTCGACGCGTCCGCCGCGCGGGCGAGCCGCGTGCGCAGCGCGTCCGGCAGCAGCGACAGGTCGCCCACGAGGCGCACCTCGCTGCCCTCGCGGCGCGCGATGTCATCGACCATGTCGCCGATGATCGTCCCCAGCACGCGGACCTCCTCCGCAGAGCGCTGAAGGTTCTCCTTCGAGAGGACGTAGAGCGTCACGACCTCGATGCCCAGTTCGTCGCACCAGCCGATCAGCTCGACGATGCGCTGAGCCCCGGCCCGATGGCCGTCCTCGGTCGTCGTGCCGAACTCCTTCGCCCACCGCCGGTTCCCGTCGGTGATGACCCCCACGTGGCGCGGCAGCCGACCGGACGGCTCGAGCTCCGCTGCGATGCGCCGGTCGTACAGCCGGTACAGCCACGAACGGGGCGAAGTCGGCATGGGTGTGTCTCCTCCAGATCTGCGACGTCTCAGGCGCTCACTCTACTCGGGCGACATGGACGTCGATCTCGGCGCTTCTGCGGCCCGCGGGGAGGTTCCTCTCACACGAGGCCCCTATGCTTTGTCCATGGACGTCCTGGACCAGCCCTCCGGCCCCGCGCAGCAGCCCGCTCCGCCGCACGCGGACGCACCGGCCACCGCCGCGCGCCCCACCCGAGCCTCCCGCCGCAGCCTCGCGCTCCGCCAGGAGCTCACGAAGCTGGCGGGCCAGATCCGGCCCCGGTGGCGCGGCTGGATCCACGCGGGCGCGTTCCCGCTCAGCATCATCGGCGGCCTGTCGCTCGTCATCGTCTCGCCCACGATCGCCTCGCGCATCGCAGCGGCACTCTTCACCCTCACGGGGATGCTGCTCTTCGGCACGTCCGCCATCTATCACGCCGGTCGCTGGCGGATGCGCATCCGCCTGCTCCTGCGCAGGATCGACCACGCGAACATCTTCCTCATCATCGCGGGCACCTACACGCCACTGGCCGTGCTGTGCCTGGACGGGACACCGCGCACGGTGCTGCTCGTCGTCATGTGGGCCGCCGCAGTCCTGGGCGTCGTCTTCCGGATCGTGTGGACGACCGCGCCCCGCTGGCTCTTCGTGCCCGTCTACGTGGGCATCGGCCTGGCCGGCGTGGGATACGTCCCCGGCATCTGGATGGAGAGCCTGCCGGTGGGCATCCTCGTCGTCACCGGTGGCGCGCTCTACATCATCGGCGCCGTGGTCTACGGCATCAAGCGCCCCAACCCCGCGCCCACCATCTTCGGCTTCCACGAGATCTTCCACACCTTCACGGTGCTGGGATACGGCTGCCACCTGGCGGCGCTGCTGGTCGCCGCCTCGCACGCCTACTGACCTGGTCGCCGCCTCGCACGCCTCCGGAGGCGCACGTCAGTCCTATTCGCTGTGCTCGGGCTGGGTCTTCTGCTGATCCTGACCGTCCGCGGCCGGCGGCGGCACCGACTCCCCGGTCTCCAGGTCGACACCGGTGGACATGCCCCGGTTCTGCGGACCCGTCCGCGGACCCCGCTCGACCGGGATCGGGTGGTGGCGCACCACACCCGCGCGCAGGCGCAGGCGCCGCTGGCGCCGGATGAGGCTGCGGCCCAGGAGGACCACCGCCGCGGCCAGCAGGAACGTGAAGACGAAGCCGATGGTCCCCGGCGTCACCGATTCCGCGTCCGGGTACACGGTGGGTGTGGGCTCCGTCGTCGCCTGGGCGATCAGCTCCATCATCATCGTGCCTCCTCCGGGGCCTCGGCGGGCGTCTCCCTGGACGCGGCGCCCACAGTGACCACGTCCTCTGTGACCGCGTCCTCGGTGCCCGTGGCGTCGGTGTCCACGGCCTCGGGCATGAGGCCGTCCGGCACCGCATCGCCGTCGTCGTCCGTCACCCCGACGAACAGGTCGCTCTCGAGGAAGTTCTGCTCCCGGTCCAGGGGCTCCCGGCCCGTGTGGTCGACCGCCAGCTCGAACTCCTCCGACTTCCACAGCCGCCGCGCCTCCGCCCGCGGGCCGAAGAAGAAGCCCCCCTGCGGATCGATCTGCGTCGCGTGCGCGATGAGCGCACGGTCGCGGATATCGAAGTACTCCGAGCAGGGCACGCGCGCGGTGAGCCACGTGTGCCGCTCCTCGTCGCGCTGCGTGAGCCACTCGAGCTGCTCCTCGAACGGCGACTCGAGGCCCTGCTCCAGCATGCGCTCGTGGATCCGCAGGAACTTGTGGGCGGACAGGTCCTGGTTGTAGTAGACCTTCTGCACGGTCCACGGCTCGCCCAGCTCCGGGTTCGTCCCCGCCATCCCGGCCTGCTCGACCGCGATCATCGAGACGTCGTGCGTGCGGATGTGATCCGGGTGGGGGTATCCGCCGCGCTCGTCGTACGTCGTCATGACGTGCGGGCGGAACCGGCGCAGCACGGACACGACCGTCCGCGCGGACACCTCGACGGGCACGCGGTAGAAGCTGCCGCGCGGGGTGAGCTCGTCCGGGTCGCCGTCCGGCAGGCCGGAATCGACGTACCCGGCCCACGCGTGCTCGATGCCCAGGAGCCGGGCCGCCTCCGCCATCTCGTCGCGGCGCAGGCCGGCGATGTCGCGAACAGCGGCGGGCGTCTGCTCCAGTGCTGGATTCAGGATGTCGCCGGCCTCGCCGCCGGTCATGGTGAGGACCATGACGCGAGCACCCAGGGCCGCATACTTCGCGCTGGTCGCGGCGCCCTTCGACGCCTCATCGTCCGGGTGCGCGTGGACGGCCAGGAGACGGAGCCCGGCATAGGGCTGCGAGGAGAGGGAACGATCCCGCATGGACGACAGACCTCCAGAGATGCAGTGCCGCGCGATCGCACGCGCGGAAGACTGACATCCAGGGTAGTCGCCGCACTCCCCCTGCACCGAATCCGCGCGGCCCCCGCACCCGCCCCGGCCCACCCCCGCCGGGACGCGGAGGTCCCGTGCGCCGGGCGGCCCCGGAGTCTGGGACAATGGGCGCGTGACGACAGCAGCCGATCTCCAGTCCCGCTACGGAGGGCGCGCGCCGCGCATCCAGCACGAACGGACCCCGCGCGGGCGCCTGACCCGCCCGGCCGTCATCGGTGTCGTCGTCGGACTCATCGCGGCCTCGGCAGCCGCCGCCTGGTACGGCTTCGCCCCCAGCGCCACACCGGAGGGCACGGTGACGATCAGCTACGACGTCGTCGATTCGACCCTCACCCGGACAACGGTGGGCGTCTACCCGGACGACGAGCGCGACATCACGTGCACCGTCCGCGCCGTCAACCAGCACGAGGCGGTCGTGGGCTTCACCGAGGTGACGATCCCGGCAGATCCCACCGCGGACGGCACGGAGCCGCAGACGGTGCAGGTCGACATCAGCACGACGCAGCTGGCGGCCAGCGGGCACCACGAGTCCTGCTGGTACGCGGACGACCCGCGCTTCTGACGCCAGCGCAGGCCCCTTCCAGCGCCCCCGTCCGGCGCCATTCCACCGCGCGGCCGCGTTCGCCATGGGCCCACTCCTTGCCGATGTCACGCGATCCGGAGTAAGATGGCTCACTCAGGAATGATCCCGGGAGGCCTCCGCCCCCGGGATCCTTCACTGCTACGCGGGCTCGCGCTCGCACCACCCGGCCCGCAGCCCTGTGCGGGCTCGACGCACACGAGGAGGATCCATGACGGAAGAGATCACGGGCGAGGAGACCTGGCTGAGCCAGGAGGCCTACGACCGCCTCTCCAAGGAGCTGGAAACTCTGCAGGGCCCCGGTCGTGCCGATATCGCTGAGAAGATCGATGCGGCGCGCGAGGAGGGTGACCTCAAGGAGAACGGCGGCTACCACGCCGCCCGCGAGGAGCAGGGGAAGATCGAGGCGCGCATCCGCCAGCTCGAGCACCTGCTGCGCCACGCGACCGTGGGCGAGGCCAGCTCCGACCTGAGCGTCGCCTCCCCCGGCACCGTCATCACCGCGACCGTCGCCGGCCGTGAGATGCGCTTCCTCCTGGGCTCCCGGGAGATCGCCGGCGAGGACACGAAGATCGACGTCTTCTCCGAGGCCTCCCCGCTGGGCACCGCCGTCAACGGCACCAAGGTGGGCGAGTCGACCTCCTACGAGGCGCCCAACGGCAAGTCCATCGCCGTCACCGTCGACAAGGTCGAGGCCTTCGGCTGACACGACCGCACCACTGCAGGCACGCATGAGGGGCCGCCGCGAGATGACTCGCGGCGGCCCCTCATGCGTGTGCGCCTCACTCGTGCGTGTGCGTCCGCGGGGTCAGGCACCGGCCCGCCCCGCGGACGCGTCACCGTCCGTCGTCGGCCGGGCCCGAGGCCCCCTCACCCTGCTCGTCCGGCCCGCCGTCCGCGGTCGCTGACTCACTCGGCGTCGACCGGGGCGTCGCAGGGCCATCCGCTGCGGCCTCGGTCTGCGGGGCCCGGCCGCCGGCCGTCGTGCCCGCGGCTTCCGTCCGGGGGCCGAAGGTCGAGCGCTCCGTGGCCGTCCGGCCAGCCGGGACCGCACCGCGGTCGGCGGCCTCACGGGTGT
>DWZY01000032.1 GCA_019117325.1 Candidatus Brevibacterium intestinigallinarum | reverse complement strand
GACGTGACCTCCCCGCCCTGCACCCGTGAGTTTCTTAACAACAGTGACCCCCGCCCTCGCGCACGCGCGCAGGACATGGAAGAGTCACTTTCCATGACAACCACTTCTGCCGCCCCCGAGGCCCCCGTCCTCACCGCGCTGCTGGGCGAGAACACGGCACTCACGGTCCTCCAGGACCGGAAGCCCACGGTCGTCGAGCAGACGCAGGCGACCCACGACGCGCTCTACGCGGCCGAGCACCCGCTGCCCGCGAGCCTCCTCCACACGCTGGCCGCCGTCGTCGCCGTCCAGCACGGCTCCCGCGCGCTCCTCACCTGGCACCTGTCCCACGTCGAGGACCGCGCGCTCTTCGACGAGCTCGTCGCCGGCGACACCCCGGCCGACCCGCTGCTGGCCGCACTCGTCGACTTCCTCGACACGGTCTCCGTCTCCCCCGCCCTCGCCGAGGCCGCGGACCAGGACGCACTGGCCGCCGCCGGCGCAGACCCGGACCTCGTCGTCCTCATCGGGCAGCTCGTCGCGTTCGAGTCCTACCTCATCCGCCTCGTTGCGGGCCTCGCCGCACTCGATCCGGCCGCCATCGCAGGCCGCGATCTGCTCGCCCTGCCGGCCAGCGGCCGCACGCCCCACTCCCGAGGCCGTGAGGGCGAGCGCTCCGAGCTCACCGCCACGGGCCGGGCCCGTCCCACCGCCTTCACCCGCGAGTTCCTCGATTGGGAGCCCTGGCTCCCCGCGCCCGCGGAGGAGGACCTCACGCCCGAGCAGATCGAGTCGTTCGCCTCGAAGGCCACGACGGGCAGCGTCTACTTCCGGCTCATCTCGCGCACACCCGGTGTCACGCTGGCCCGCTCGACCCTGGACAACGCGGTGTTCACCTCGAAGGAGGGCCTCGACAAGGGTGAGCGCGAGCTGGCCGCTGCCGTCTCCAGCAAGGTGAACGACTGCGTCTACTGCGCCTCCGTCCACGCCCGCAAGGCCGTCCAGCGCACGCACCGCGCGGACGACGTCGACCGCATGCTCGCGATCGACCTCACCCGCGACGCGAACTGGGTCGCCTCCGACGTGACAGCCCTGGCCGCCGGGCAGGACGAGCGCTGGACCGCCCTCATCGAGTCCGCCGTGCGCCTGGCCGCGCTCGTGCCGCAGTTCGACGAGACCGACGCGAAGCGCCTGCGCGACCTGGGCCTGGCCGAGCTGGAGATCGTCGACCACGTCGCCTCCACCGCGTTCTTCGGCTGGGCCAACCGCCTCATGCTCACCCTGGGCGAGCCCTACTGGCCCACCGCCGAGGCCACCTCATGACACCCGTGACCCGCCAGTACGACGCGGTCTTCGTGGGCGGAGGTCCGCGCGCGGTCGCGACGATCATCCGGCTCGCCGACCGCCTGCGCGCTGGCAACACCGAGGACGCTGAGCACCCGCCAGCTGCCGCGGACTCCACGGTGACCCCGCACTCCCAGGACACCTCGCTCTCCCGCGCGCGCCCGCTCCGGCTGGCGATCGTCGACGCCCTGGAGGTGGGGGCCGGTGCCACGTGGCTGACGACCCAGCCGGCCCAGTACCTCAACAACACGACGGCTTCGGCGACCACGCTCCATCCCGACGACTCGACGCCCATGAGCGGTCCCGCCGCCCCGGGGCCGGACCTCGTCGACTGGATGCAGCAGGTCGCAGCCGCAGGCCACCACCCCGCCGGCGACTGGGTCGTCGAGGAGGCCGGTGCCCTGCGCGCGCAGGACTTCACGTCCCGCCGCCTGCAGGGCATCTACTACCGTGACCAGCTCGATGCCGCGATCGCCCAGGGCGGCTTCGAGGTCGACGAGTACGTCGCGACCGTCACGGGCCTCGAATCCGTCGAGGTCGAGCCGTTCTCCGGTGAGCCGCTCACCGCCGCAGTGCTGGCAGACGGCACGCACCTGGCCGCACCCACCCTCGTGCTGGCGCAGGGCATGGTGCAGTCGCGCCCCGACGACGAGGTTTCGAACCTCATCCGCTTCGCCGCAGACGCCGGTCTGCGCTATGTCCCGCCGGGCATGCCGGCCGAGCGCGACTTCACCGCCCTCCCGGCAGGCGAGACCGTCCTGGTCCGCGGCCTGGGTGCGAACTTCTTCGACGTCATCGGCGGCCTCATCGCGGAGTGGGGCGGTGAGTTCGAGCCCGTCGACGGCGACCCGCACGGCCGGCTGCGCTACGTGCCCACCGGGCGTGAGCCCCACCTGGTCGTGGGCTCGCGACGCGGCATGCCGTACCGGACCAAGCCCGTCCCGTACCTGCTGCAGCGCGACTTCACCCCGCGCTGGGCGACGCCCGCCTGGTTCGAGGAGCTGCAGACCCGCACGAGCCTCGACTTCGCCGCTGAGGTCTGGCCCACGATCGCGAAGGAGATCGCCGACCAGTACCTGGAGGCGCTCTCCGACTGGGCTCCCGAGGCCCTGACCACCACCGAGGGCACGGCCGACCCCGAGGCCCCGACCCAGACCCCGGCGGCCTCCCCGTCGGAGGCGACCTCGGCCTCGGCGACGGCACCGGCGACCACGGACGGACCGTGGGTCGCGCAGCTGGACGCGGCCGCGACGGCCGAGGACGTCGAGCGCGTCCTCGCCGACCACGTGCGCGACCCGCGCTGGTCGTGGCTCATCGGCGACCTGCGCCGGCCCACGCGCGGCCGCAGCATCACCCCGGAGCAGTGGCGGGAGCTCGTGGACCAGCTGGTCACCGACGAGCTCGCCTCGATGAGCGAGCCGGCCCGGCACCCCCGCGCGGCGGTCAACCGGGTCATGAGCCTGCTGCGCGGCTCCGCGCACCGGCTGGGCGCGGTGGGAGCCGTCGCCGGCGAATCGCTGGTCCGCGACCTGCAGGGGTGGTTCGACGCGGATGGGCTGTTCCTGGCCTCGGGCCCGCCGGCGGTGCGCGTGCGCCGCGTGCTGGCCCTCATCGACGCGGGAATCATCGACCTGCTGGGCCCGGAGACGGTCGTGCGGACCGACGAGGAGGCGGGCGTCTTCCGCGCACGCTCGCTCATCACGGGCCGCGAGGTCGAGTCTGCCGTCCTCGTCGAGACCCGCATGTCGAAGGGGAAGGTGCCCAGCACGGACGATCCGCTGCTGCGCTCGCTCCTGGAATCCGGCGCGGCCCGCATCCACCGGGTCGACGGCGTGCAGACGGACTACATCGAGGCCACCCGGGCCACCATCGCCGAGGCCGCCACGACGGGGCACAACCTCGTCGCCGCCTCCGGTGAGGTCGACGAGTCCGTCATCGTCCTGGGCATCCCCGCCTCCACCACCCAGCCGGGCAGTGCGATCGGGGCGACCCCCGGAGTCCCCTCCCCGCTGCTGGCCGGAGCGGACGTGGCGGCGAAGCAGATCCTGCTGCGGGCCGGAGGGTGACGACTGAGGCTGACCTGAACCGCACGGGGGCGACGGTGTCCTAGTATTCGTCGCATGGTTGCTTTCGCTCGCTCGGAGAGGTCGACGCTGGGCGTCGAATGGGAGCTCGCTCTCGTCGACCCCGACACGCTCGATCTGGTGCCCCGCGCCGGGGAGGTGCTCGACGCGATCGCGGGCACCCCGCTGGAGACCCGTGTCGTGGGCGAGATGCTCACGAACACGGTCGAGATCGTCTCCGGCGTCCACCGGACCGTGGGCGGGATCGCGGATGACTTCCGCGAGATCATGGGACAGCTGCGCCCCACCCTGAACCAGCTGGGGCTGGAGGTCCTGTGCGCGGGCACCCACCCGTTCGCGCTGTGGCAGAACCAGGAGGTGACCGGCCACGCGCGGTACGCGGAGCTCATCAACCGCACCCAGTGGTGGGGCCGCCACATGCTCATCTACGGCGTGCACACGCACGTGGGCATCGATCACCGCGACAAGGTGCTGCCGATCCTCGCCGCACTCACGTGCTACGTCCCGCACCTGCAGGCGGTGGGCGCGACCTCCCCGTTCTGGGAGGCGACGGACACGCACTACGCCTCCAACCGGGCGATGATGTTCCAGCAGCTGCCCACCGCGGGGCTCCCCTACCTGTTCGACGACTGGGCCGGCTACGAGGCCTACATCGCGGACATGAAGAGGACCGGGGTCATCGACGAGATCACGGAGATCCGCTGGGACCTGCGGCCGGCACCCCACTGGGGCACCGTCGAGGTCCGGGTGTGCGACGGGCTGTCCACCCTGTCCGAGGTCCTGGCCGTCACCGCGTTCGTCCAGTGCCTCGTCGATGACTTCTCCGCCCGCCTCGATGCGGGCGAGACGCTGCCGACGATGCCCGACTGGTTCCACGTGGAGAACAAGTGGCGGGCCGCCCGCTACGGCATGGACGCGATCATCATCGAGAACGCGGACGCACGCGAGCGCCTCGTCACCGAGGTCATCGCGGACCAGGTCGAGCGGCTCATGCCCGTCGCCCATCGCCTGGGCTGCGCGGACGAGCTCGCACTCATGAACCGCTTCGCGGAGACCGGCGCCGGCTACCAGCGCCAGCGCGCCCAGCTCGAATGCTCAGGATCGCTGGGGTCCGTCGCCCGCCTGCTGGTCGACGAGTTCCGCGACGAGGTCCCGCTCGCCGCGGATCCGAGCCGTGGGCGGGATGGAGAGCCCTCGCGCTTCTCCGCCTGATCGCCGCACGGGCAGTTGGGCCCACCATCACGAGCGGAGTCATACGGCAGAGCCGACGGCACGCGTGTGTCCGTGCCTCATCAGCTCCGGGTGCGCGGATGTACGCGAGGAAGCCCAGCCCCCACGCGACCGCACCGGTCCTCCGAGGCCCCGGCGGAGGGTACGGGTGCGTCACGCCTCCTGCTCCAGCACGGTGCGCAGCTGGGGCCAGGCGGCTGCGAAGCCCGGGTGAAGGGAGTAGTCCGTGACCTCATCGAGCGGCACCCAGCGCAGCTCGAGGCTCTCGATGTCCGCGACGTAGGCCTCCATGCGGGTGAGCGTCTGGGCGACGACGGTCGTGTACGACCAGCCCTCCATGTCGACGACATGGGTGTGGACGATGCGGATGTCCTCGCCGTCCAGTCGCGGCACTCCCGCTTCCTCGTGGCACTCGCGGACCGCACCCGTCAGCGGAGTCTCGCCCTCGTCGATCGCGCCACCGGGAATCCCCCACGTCCCGCCGTGGGCCGACCACTCGACGCGGTGCTGCAGCAGCACCCCGCGATCCGGGTCGTGCAGGAGGAGGCCCGCAGCACCGTAGAGGCCCCAGAACCGGCCCTTGGGCGTCTCGACCCAGCGGTCGCCGGGGCGGCGCCGCGCCCGCAGGTGCTCCCGCAGCTCGTCGGACAGCTCACCCGTCGCGCCCGGAGGTCGCGGCGCCGCCGGGGGTGACGCCTGCGCGTCCCGCGTCGACTCATGCGACTCGGCTGTTCCGCGGTGCTCGGGCTGCTCAGACGAGGACATCCTCCACCTCCAACGACGACAGGACCCCGAAGCCGGGATCCGAGGGCTGCGCGCCCCGCGACACGATCTCCGCGCCCAGCGCGGCCACCATCGCACCGTTGTCCGTGCACAGCGTGAGCGGCGGCACGCGCAGGGTGACACCGGCTGCGGCGCAGCGCTCCGCCAGCCGCTCCCGCAGACGCGCATTCGCGGCCACACCTCCGCCCAGCAGCACGTGGTCGATGCCCGTGTCCGTGCAGGCCAGCAGGGTCTTCGTCACGAGCACGTCGACGACGGCCTCCTCGAACGAGGCCGCGATATCGGCCAGCCGCGGCGGGGCTGCCGCCGGCTGGGTGGCGAGTGCGGCCTCGGCGGCGGTGACGGTGCGCAGCGCGGCCGTCTTGAGGCCGGAGAAGGAGAAGGAGTAGCGGCGCTCGGGGTCGCGCAGGTCCTTCTTCGTCGCGAGTCCGCGCGGGAAGCGCACGGCGGTCGGGTCACCGGGGATCCCGGTCCCGTCCAGCAGGCCGGCGGCAGCCTTCGAGATGCTGGGCCCGCCCGGGTAGTCGAGTCCCAGCAGGCGGGCGGTCTTGTCGAAGGCCTCGCCGGCGGCATCGTCGATGGTGGCGCCCAGCAGCTCGATGTCGTCGACGATGTCGCCGATCCGCAGGATCTCCGTGTGGCCGCCGGACACCAGCAGCGCGATCGTGGGCGTGTGCAGCCCTGGCGAGTCCGGTGCGACGAGGTCGACCGCGACGTGCGCGGCCAGGTGGTTGATGCCATAGAGCGGCAGACCGGTCGCGGCGGCCAGTCCCTTCGCGGCGGCCGCGCCCACCATGAGCGCGCCGGACAGGCCCGGCCCCGCCGTCACGGCGAGCGCGTCGAGGTCCTCAAGACGGACCTCCGCGTCCGCGAGCGCGGCGCGGATCATGGGGCCGATCGCCTGCACGTGCGCGCGGGAGGCGACCTCCGGGACGACGCCGCCGAAGCGGACGTGCTCGTCCATCGACGAGGCGACGGTGTTGGTCAGCAGCGTGCGACCGCGGACGATGCCCACCCCGGTCTCATCGCACGACGTCTCGATGCCCAGGACCAGGGGCTCCCGTGGGGTCACTCGATCTCCTGGGCGATCTGCTCGTAGCGCTCCGTCATCTGCTCCTCGAGGATGTCGTACGCGCCCGGACTGTTCGTGAGGGTGCCGGCCAGCAGCCGCAGGTGCGTCTCCCACACCGGTCCCACCTGCTCGATCACCTGGGCCAGCACGGCGCGGTCGGCGTCCGGCTCCGCGAGGGTGTGGGACAGGGTGATGCGCGTTGCCTCGGCCGGGTGATCCGTGCCGTCCGCGTCGTCGTCCTCGTCCGCGGCGACGGGCGTGAGCGTGAGGCCCAGGCGGCCGATGCCCTCGATGTCCAGCAGGACGTGGCCCTGATCCTCATCCGTCTCCGGGGCCTCGATCGACAGGACGTGCGCGGTCGCGGGCTGGTCGTCCAGCTCGAGCACGATCTGGTCGTCGCCCTCGCCCGCCGAGTACCCCACGAACCACGCCTCCACCAGCTGCGAGCGGGTCACGTGGGGCCAGACCTGCGTGGGCGGGAGCGCGACGCGGGTGTCGAGGATCAGGTCGATGCCGCCCTCCCACTCCGTGAGGGACACGTCTACGAGTCGATCCGTCATGCCCTCATCCTATGCGCGCTGACTGAATGCGCGCCCGGGATCTGTCACACGTCGGAGGGGGTGGTCAGGGTCCTGTCGCGAGGCCGGCGCACCGCGCCGCCCTCCCGCGTCGTCGCACAGCGCCGCCCTCCCGCGTCGTCGTCAGAGGAAGGCGCGCATGACGACCGCGTCGGCGCCCTGGTAGTAGCCGGGGCGCCGGCCCAGCTCCTCGAAGCCCCGGCTGCGGTAGAGACCCAGGGCCGCCTCATTGTCCGCAGCCACCTCCAGGTGGAGGACCTCCGCACCGGCGTCGCGCGCGCAGTCCGTCGCGTGCTCCAGCAGCCGACGGCCCAGTCCGCGCCCCTGCATGGGCGGTGCAGTGCCGATCGTGAGGATGTCCGCCTGCGGCCCGGACACGCTCACGCCCACGTAGCCGCACAGGACGTCGCCGGGCTCCACCGCGATCGTCATCCGCGCGACGGGCGAGGCCAGCTGCGACCAGAAGAACTCCGGTGTCCACGTGTCCGCGCCGAAGAGGACGGTGTCGAGCTCCGCGACCCGATCGATGTCCCACCAGCGCATGCGGCGCAGGCGGGGTTCAGCGGGGTCGACGGATGCCGGGGTACGGGAGTCGTTCACTGCGGGGTCTTCCGTGGGTGTCAGGTGAGTGGGGTTGCGCGGCGCGGAGTGGGCGCGGCATCGGGTTCGCGCAGGTACAGGGGCTCGGTGCCTGGCAGTGCGCGGCCAACGGCGAGCGCGCGGTGCGCGACCCGTGCCACCCAGGCGGCCGTGGGATCGAGTGCCGGGGGCACTTCGGTCTCTGGCGCACCCAGGACCTCCGGGTGGAGGAGGAAACCCCGGCCCACCCGCCGAGGCGAGACACCGGGCGCCGCCTGCTGCAACCAGTCCCCGACCGCGTCCGGGGCGAGGACGGTCGGTCCCGTCCGGACGACGGGCAGTCCGTCCGCATCCAGCCCTTCGTACAGCGTTGCGTACACCTCGCGGCGCCGCGCATCCGTCGCGACGAGGACCGAGGCCCCCACGCCGCCGAGGCCGTGGTCGCCCGGGTCGTGGTCGTCCGTGCCGCCATCACCCGGGCTGGTGCCGAGGCCGTCATGCACCTGGGCAGAGTCGTCTGCCGAGTCGTCCACCGGCGAGAGCGCCCGCAGGGCGAGCGCATCATGGCTCATGACGCCGTGGACGGGAACGCCTGCTCCCACCGCTGCGCCGATGCCCGCGGCGATCCCGGCGCGCAGCCCCGTGAAGGGGCCGGGTCCCACACCGACCGCGACGGCGTCCGGTCGCGGACCGGCGCCCAGCACCTCGAGGAGAGCCGGGCCCACGTACTCGACGTGCTTCCGCGCAGAGAACTGCGTCTGCTGGGCCACGACGGTCTCCCCGTCGACCAGCGCGACGGATGCGGCCGCCGAGGTGTCGATCGCGAGAATGAGCACGGGGCCTCTTCCAGGAGTGCGGGTGGCTGAGCAGTGTCAGGGTCTGAGCAGGTCTGAGGCTGATCAGTTCCGGGTGAGCCCGTCGAGTCTACCCGCCCACCGTCGTCCGTGCGCTGTGATCGTGACGACGCGTGACTCGTCCTCGACGGCCTCGGCGGGGTCGTCCGGCTCCGCGCAGAAGGTGGCCGCATCGAGGTTGTCGGGGTCGTCGACGGAGCGGGCGACCTCGTCCGGGCGGAGGATCTCGATGTCCAGGTGGTCGCCCAGGGACTCCGCCATGCCGCGTCCCCATTCGATGATGGTGACGGATTCCTCCAGCGCCGAGTCCAGGCCCAGGTCGTCGAACTCGGCCGCGTCCTCAAGACGGTACGCGTCGACGTGGACCAGGCCGGGGCCGGTGCCGCGCGGCGGATGCTCGCGCGCCAGCACGAACGTGGGCGAGGAGACCCGGCCGCGCACATCCAGTGAGCGGGCCAGGAACTGGGTGAACGTCGTCTTCCCCGCGCCCAGGTTGCCCGTGAGGATCAGGACGTCGCCGGGCTGGGCTGCCGCACCCAGTGCCTGCGCCAGATCCGCCATCGCGGTCCTGTCCTTGACCCGCACCGTAAGGGTTCCGTCAATGTCTCCAGCAGCAGTGGACTCACGGGGAACGCGGTCGACCCGCGATCCCACCCTGGTGACGATCTCGTAGTTGATGGTGCCCGCCCACGCGGCCCACTCCTCCGCGCTGGGACCCGTCTGGCCATCACCCAGGACGACGGCCTCGTCGCCCTCTTCGATTCGCGTGTCTCCGACGTCGATGATCATCTGGTCCATCGCGATGCGACCCACGACGGGGAAGCGGTGTCCGGCCACCGCGACCTGGGCGCTGCCGGAGGCGATCCGTGGGATCCCGTCCGCGTAGCCGCCGGCGACCAGTGCGAAGCGGGTGGGCTTCTCCGTCCGGTAGGTGAGTCCGTAGGAGGCCCCGTGCCCGGCGGGCACGTCCTTCACCGTGAGGACCCGCGACACGAGGGAGAGCACGGGGCGCAGGCCCAGCTGCGCGGCGGTGATCTCCTCGAAGGGACTGAGCCCGTACAGCGAGAGTCCGACGCGGACGAGGTCGCCGGGCACGGCATCCGGGCCCAGCGCGCCCGGCGAGTTCGCCGTGTGCGTGTGCAGCCCGTCCGGGTGCGCGAAGCGGGCACCGGGGCCGGACAGGAAACCCTCCACCTGCGCGCGGATCCGGGTGAACATGTCCGCCTGCTGCGCGGTGGCCGGGTCACCGGGCACGTCCGCGTTCGCGAAGTGACTCATGAGTCCCACGATGCGCACGGGAGAGGCGGAGCCTGCGGAGGTGGGCACAGCCTCGGGCGCGGCCAGCTGCGTCAGCAGTGAGGTGAGCTGA
>DWZY01000306.1 GCA_019117325.1 Candidatus Brevibacterium intestinigallinarum | reverse complement strand
CGCCTGCGCCAGGCCGGCAAGCACATCCCCGTCGTGTTCCTCACGGCCCGCGACGACACCTCGGACAAGATCACCGGCCTGACGGTGGGCGGCGACGACTACGTCACGAAGCCCTTCAGCCTCGAGGAGGTCGTCGCCCGCATCCGCGCCGTGCTGCGCCGCACGCACAGCGCAGAGGAGGAGGAGTCGGCCGTCATCGAGGTGGGCGACCTGGAGCTGGACGACGACACGCACGAGGTCCGCCGCGGCGGCATCCTCATCGACCTGTCCCCCACGGAGTTCAAGCTGCTCCGCTACCTCATGCTGAACGCGAACCGCGTCCTGTCGAAGTCGCAGATCCTCGACCACGTGTGGGAGTACGACTTCGGCGGCGACACCGGCATCGTCGAGTCCTACATCTCCTACCTGCGTCGCAAGATCGACGTCGCCCCCACCCAGGACGAGGCCGGCAATCCGATCGAGCTGGACTGGACCCCCATGATCAAGACGAAGCGCGGCGTGGGCTACATGCTGCGGACCTCCGAGTCGAAGTGACCCCCGCCGCTCATCCGCGCGGGAGGGAGCACCGCCCCCTGTGAATCGCCACGTCAAGCGCCGCCGTCGTGTGCTGTGGGACGAGTGGTCCCTCACCGCGAAGCTCCTCACGATCATGATGACCCTCATGCTCGTGGTGCTGTCCGGGACGAGCGCATGGGTGCTGGAGAACCTGCGGTCCAGCCTCATCGACCGGACTGACGCGCAGCTGATCCAGGCCTCGGAGGCGCTCGCGATCCAGGCGGCGGAGACGGTCGTCACCCCCTCGCCGCTGGCCGGCACCGGGGACACGACGCCCACCGAGGACTCCCTGCGCCAGCTGCTGCCCGGCACGTACTACGTGCAGTTCTACGACAATGAGGGCAGTGAGATCTACGCGCCCGTCTCCCCCGTCGAGGACAACAAGCCGATCCTGCCCGTCGTCGACGAGAAGACGGTCACCGCGCTGCGCGGCGCCCCCTTCACGACCGACGGAACCGACTCCCAGTGGCGCGTGCGCGCGCTGCGGGTCGAGAACTCCCAGCTCATCGTCGCGATCGCGGTGCCGTTCGACCAGGACATCGATGCCGTGGGCGAGCGCGCCCGCAACACGGTGCTGGGCATCGGCATGCTGGCGCTCGCGCTGGTGGCGGGGATCGGCTACTTCGCGATCACGAACACGTTCCGGCCCCTGCACGACATCGAGAACACGGCTTCGAAGATCGCTGCCGGCGACCTGTCCCAACGCGTCCCCTCCTATCCGGCGAACACGGAGCTGGGGCGCCTGTCCGCCGCCCTCAACACGATGCTGGGCCACATCGAGGACTCCTTCGACGGCCGCAAGCGGTCGGAGAAGCGGATCCGTCAGTTCGTGTCCGATGCCTCGCATGAGCTGCGGACCCCGCTCGTCACGATCCGCGGCTACGCGGAGCTGTACCGTCAGGGCGCGATCACGGATCCGGACCAGGTGGGGCAGGCGATGCAGCGGATGGAGTCCGAGGCCAAGCGCATGACCGTCCTCGTCGAGGACCTGGTCCAGCTGGCCCGCATGGACGAGCGCCGGCCCACGGAGATCGGCCCGGTCGACATGACCCAGCTGGTGCGCGACGGCGCGGCCGATGCCGTGGCCCAGGCGCCGGACCGGGACATCAGCTTCATCGGTCTGCACGGCGAGGATGCACCGGCCACCCCGACGATCCTGGGTGCGGAGGCCCGCCTGCGGCAGGTCATCGTGAACCTGGCTGGCAACGCCGTCCGCCACACCCAGGAGGGCTCCGCGATCGAGTTCGCGGTGGGCGTCGTGGGCGGGCTCGGGCAGGCCGCTGCCGCGACCGGCACCGCGCAGGACGCAGGCCACGAGGAGAAGAAGGACAAGAAGAAGGACCGCCGTGTCTTCCCGCCGGTTCCCTCGTTCCTGCGCCTCCCCTCCCCCTGGGGCGGGAAACCCGCCGCCGAGGCCCCCAGCACTCCCGCAGAGCCCGCACCCCCCGCTGCCCCGGCCACGCCACCGCCTCCCGCAGACCCCGCACCGGAGGAGCACTCGCAGGCCATCGCGGTGGGACAGCCCACCCACTCGAACCCGTTCGTGACCGGCCCCCTGGAACTGGGCGAGGACCTCTCCGAGTTCCCCTACGGCCGCGTGCGGTTCGAGCTGCGCGACCACGGCGAGGGCATCGCGCCGGAGCACGTCCACCGCATCTTCGAGCGCTTCTACCGGCTGGACGCCTCGCGCGCCCGCGACACCGGCGGATCCGGCCTGGGCCTGTCGATCGTCAAGGCAATCGTCGAGTCCCACTCCGGACGCATCAGCGTGCACCCCACCCCGGGCGGAGGTGCGACCTTCCGCGTCGACCTGCCGATCCCCGGACCGGACTCGGTCCGCCGACCGGTCGCGCACGCGGGCACGCAGAACACCCCACGAAAGGACCAGTCATGAGTCAGCCCACGGATCCGACGCGACCCTCCGTCCCGCGCGATCCCGGCACGCCGGCCCCGGGCCGCCGCGCCAGCGACTCGCGGCAGACGTTCCCCGATGCGGCGCCCCACCGGCCCACCGCACCCCCGCCCGGCGCGGACCGCGGTGCAGGCGCCCCGGCCTCGGGCCAGTCCCGGCCTGCCAGCGGCCCGCCCCCGCAGGCGCCCATCGTCCCGCAGATCGGCGCCCAGAACCCGGCCGCGACGACCGGCAGCGGCCGCACCAATCCGTACGGCCCGGCCGGCGCCCGCTACGCATCCGCACCGCAGCCGCCGCAGGCAGCCCCGGCCCAGGGTGCACCGCAGGCGGAGACTTCGGAGACCACCCCGGCCTCGGCCTCGGCATCCCCGCATGCCCCGGTCGCACCCCAGGCAGCCGCACCGCAGACAGCAGCGACCGGCTCTGCACCTGCGCAGCAGTGGGGGCAGCAGGCCCCCGCGCACGGTACACCGCAGCCCGGAACCGCAGCGGGCCCTCAGGGCGCGGCACCGCATGACCCTGCGGCTCCCACCGGAGTCCCGGCCTCGCAGACCGGGGAGGGGCAGGCCTTCGGCGCCCAGGCCGGTGGGCAGCCGCCCGCGGACACCGGGGTCGTCGGGCAGGCACCCCGCCGCCGAGGCCCCGGCTGGGGCGCGCTCATCGCCGCCGCTGTCGCGGCCGCGGTCGTGGGCGGTGCCCTGGGCGGTGGCGGCGCCTGGTTGCTGAGCGGAGACGCCTCCCCCGTCGCGCAGGAGCAGACCGGATCTGATGATCCTGGGCCGGGCGATCGGGAGCTCGACCGTTCGACCGAGACCCCCGACTGGGCGCAGATCGCGGACCAGACGATGCCCGGCGTCGTGTCCATCCAGGTGGGCGTGGGCGGTGAGGTGTCCGGGCTGGGCTCCGGGTTCGTCTACGACGCGGAGGGGCACGTCATCACGAACAACCACGTCGTCGCTCCCGCGGACACGGACGGCGGCGAGGTCCAGGTCGCGATGTCCGACGGCAGCATGATCCCCGCGACGCTGGTGGGGCGCGACCCGGAGACGGACATCGCGGTGCTCCAGCTCGACACGGTCCCCGAGGACCTCACGCCCCTGAGCATCGGCGCGTCCGAGGACCTCTTCGTGGGCGATCCGGTCATGGCGCTGGGCAATCCGCTGGGGCTTGCGGACACCGTCACGACGGGCATCGTGTCCGCGCTCAACCGCCCCGTCTCCACGGAGAACATCGGGGACGTGAGCGAGCAGGAGGTCGCGATGACGATCACCAACGCCATCCAGACGGATGCCGCGATCAACCCGGGCAACTCGGGCGGCCCCCTGGTGAACGGCAACGGCGAGGTCGTGGGCATCAACTCGTCCGCGGCGACGCTGTCCGATCCGACCTCCAGCGAGGCGCAGAGCGGTTCGATCGGGATCGGCTTCGCGATCACGGTCGAGCAGGCGACGACGATCGCGGACCAGCTCATCGAGTCCGGCGAGGCCAAGCACCCCCTGCTGGGGGTCACGATGATCAACTCGACGGTGAGCGTCGACGGGATCAACCGGGGCTCCGCGCGCGTGACCGATGTGGAGAGCGGATCGCCCGCTGACGCGGCGGGCTTCCAGACGGATGACGAGATCATCGCGGTGGACGACGAGCCGGTGAATTCCGGAGTGAACCTCCAGGCCCTCGTCCGGTCCTCGACGCCGGGCGAGCCGGTCGAGTTCACGGTGATCCGCGGCGGGCAGGAGGAGAAGCTCTCCGCGATGCTCGAACTGCGCTGACGCAGACGGCGCACGGCGGCTCCCGCTCCCGGCCACGGACCACTCACGGTCACAGGCCGGGGGCGGGAGCCGCGTCGTTGCGCACGTCTCTCCTGTGGACGCGCGCCGCTCCTCCACAGGTCGTACGCACCGGGTCCTGGCGGTGGGCGGGCTGGCGGAGGCTGGGACGGACGCCAAGAGCTGGCGTCCCTCGCTCCGGCGAGCACGACCCCGGGAGTGCCCCATGTCCCTGTTCCAGGTCGATTCCGACCGCGTCCTCACCACCGCCTCCACCGCGCAGACCCGCTCCGATGACATCGCCGCACTGGTCGATGCGCTCCTGGCCGATCTCACGTCGCTGGGCGACACGTGGCAGGGTGCCGCGGCCTCCGGCTTCCAGTCCGCGGCGCAGGAGTGGCGCGGCGTGCAGTCGACGGTTCACGATTCCCTGCGCTCCATCAACGAGGCCCTGCGCCTGGCCGGCCAGCAGTATCAGGAGGTCGAGGACGCGAACACTCGCATGTTCACTCCGTGAGGGCCGATGCGGGTTCGTGACGGTGCGGGTCTGTGGGTGCGGATGCGGGTCCGTGACGGCCCGCGGCGGTCCCGCCCGCCGCGGGCGGGATCCCGCGGCCGGATCCTGCCGGGGATGTTCTCCTGCGACCACGGAAATTGCCAGCCTCAGCGACTAGTGTGGTGGCGAGAATCGCTCGCGCCCACCCGCGGAGCTTCCTGTGGAGAGTCGCGGGCCGTCAGAACGGAGACCCCACACCCATGAGCATGTTCCAGCGGATCAAGACGATATTCGGGGCGAAGGCCGACAAGGCTCTCGACCGGATGGAGGATCCCAACCAGACTCTCGACTACTCGTACAAGAAGCAGCTCGAGCTCCTCCAGAAGGTGCGCCGCGGCGTCGCGGATGTCGCGACCAGCCGCAAGCGCCTCGAGCTGCAGATGGGTCAGCTCGAGCAGCAGCAGAGCAAGCTGCAGGGACAGGCGCAGAAGGCTCTCGAGGTGAACCGCGAGGACCTGGCCCGTGAGGCCCTGACCCGCCGGTCCGGCCTGTCGCAGCAGATCGCGGACCTGCAGGCGCAGCACCAGAACCTCGTGCAGGAGGAGCAGAAGCTCACGACCGCCTCCCAGCGGCTCCAGGCGAAGGTCGATTCCTTCCGCACCCGCAAGGAGACCCTCAAGGCCACGTACAACGCCGCCGAGGCGCAGACGAAGATCGGCGAGGCCTTCACCGGCATCTCCGAGGAGTTCGGCGATGTGGGCCTCGCGATCCAGCGCGCGGAGGACAAGACCGCCGCGCTGCAGGCACGCGCCGGTGCAGTCGACGAGCTCATCGCCTCCGGTGCCCTGGACGACCTGTCCGGCACGCCGCAGGATGACATCGCCGCGCAGCTGAACTCGCTGTCCAGCGATCAGGACGTCGAGATCGAGCTGCAGCGCATGCGCGAGGGCCTCCCGGCCGGTGGCAGCGCACCCCGCGCCGCACTCGAGGCCGAGGATGCCCAGGTGACGGACGCAGACGCCTCCGACGCGCAGGAGCAGCCCGGCCAGGCAGGGGGTCAGGCATGATCATCCGCATCATGGGCGAGGGCCAGTTCGACGTGTCCGATGTCGAGTCGAGCGCGCTGCAGGGCTTCGACGATGAGGTGGAGCGCGCCTTCGAGAGCGGTGACGACGCCGCCGTGCGTCAGGCACTGACCGATCTGCACACCTTCATCATCGAGAAGGCGACCCCCGTCGCGGACGACTACCTGGGCGCGTCCGACGTCGTCGTCCCGTCCGCGGACGCGACCCTGGACGACATCCGGGAGCTGCTGAACGGCGACGGCTTCATCCCCAACGGGGACTGAGGCACGGCGAGGGCCGGCACCCCACGGTGCCGGCCCTCCGCCACCGCAGCACCCGCGGTTCGCTGCAGCCCTCCACGGGCACCCCGCACCGCGGACACACCAGTGAAAGGAGCCTCAGTGGCCCGGACCAGATTCCCCAAGGACGCAGGCCTGTCCACCCGGATGGGGCTGACGATGTTCCTCAACGGGCTGCTCTACGTGGTCCTCATCCTGGCGATCTGGTGGATCCTGGGACAGAGCGCCGGGGGCGTCGTCATCGCGATCCTCCTGTCCGCGGGCCTCTTCTGGTTCCAGTGGTACTTCTCCGACTCCGTCGCCATGCGCGCGATGGGCGCGCGCGTCGTGACGCCCGAGCAGGCTCCTGAGCTCCACAGCCTCGTAGACCGCCTGTGCCAGCAGGCGGACATGACGAAGCCCCGCGTCGCCTTCGCGGACACGCAGGTTCCCAACGCATTCGCCACGGGCCGCTCCCCCGAGCACTCCGTCATCGCCGTCACCCGGGGCCTCCTCAACGAGCTGGAGCCCAAGGAGGTCGAGGCGGTGCTGGCGCACGAGCTCTCCCACGTCGCCCACCGGGACGTGACCGTCATGACCGTCGCCGGCGTCACCGGCGTCGTCGCGAGCCTCATGATGCGCAGCTTCCTCTTCACCAGTGGCAACCGCAACAACAACGGCGTGCCCATCCAGCTGGTGCTCATGCTGGTGGGCGTCGTCGTCTACGCGCTCAGCTTCCTCCTCATCCGCGTCCTGTCCCGCTATCGGGAGCTGGCCGCGGACCGCGCCGCCGCACTGCTGACCGGCAGCCCCTCGACGCTCGCCTCCGCACTCGTGAAGATCAGCGGGCAGACGCAGCGGATGCCGCAGAAGGACCTGCGGGCTGCCTCCGGTGCCGCGCACCTCGCCTTCTTCAACGTGGGCAGCCTCTTCTCCACGCACCCCAGCCTCGAGAAGCGCCTGGCACAGCTGGAGCGGATCAGCCGCCAGCTCTCCACCGACCTCTGAGCCGCACGCGCCGCCGCACAGCACCCCTGCCGCGGCGGCACCCACGAAAGGATCAGCCATGGGATTCCTCGATGCGCTGCTGGGCCGCTCGAAGCCCAAGGAGCCCAACCTGGACGATCTCTTCGCCGTGCCGCCGGCCGCGCTCACACTGGAGGCCCGGTCCGGCATCGTTCCGACCGGCGTCGGTGCCGTCGCCTTCCGCGAGGTGGAGGGCGGGGCGTTCGACCGGGCCGAGCAGGAGGCCCGCGCGCTCATCGCAGCGGATCCCAACACGGACGTCGAGCAGGTCAACGACGGCTTCGGCTACACCTGGCAGGTCGTGTCCCAGCAGGCCATCAGCACGCCCGACCTGGTCACCAGCCTCCATGCCGTGAACGCCGCACTGGAGGCGCAGGGCTTCGGCCCCATGCTCCTGTGCTCGACCGTGTACTTCCGTGCGACGGACGGGCGGACGATCGCCCTCGTCTACCTCTACAAGCGCGGCACGTTCTACCCGTTCGTGCAGGTGGGCAAGCACCAGCGCGACAGCGCCCTCGAGATCCAGCTGCGCGGGACCCTCGACGAGGACCTGCCAGTCGAGTCCGACATGTCGAAATGGTCGCCGCTGTGGGACGCGCCGGGAATGGAGCGCTGATCCCGATGCGGGGAGGTTCCGCGATGCTCCGCCGTACAGCAGGGGCCGCCGGGGTCCTCGCCGCAGCCGCCGCTACCACCGCGGGCATCTGGACCGCCCGCAACCTCCTCCACCAGCCCGTCGCCCGCATGCGCAGCGAGCGGGCTGGCTTCGTCTCGCGGACGACGATGGTGAACGGGCACTGGCTGCGCTTCCTCGAGGGACCCGCCGCGGGTCCGCCGCTGCTGCTCCTCCACGGCCAGAGCACCGACCTGTGGTCCTGGGCTCCCGTGCTGCCGGCCCTGTCGCGCGACTTCCACGTCTTCGCGATCGACGTCCCCGGCCACGGCGGTTCCGCGTGGGATCCGGAGCTCTACAACGGACCCGTCCTGGGTGAGCTGTTCGCGGACTTCATCGCGGGCGTGATCGGCGAGCAGACCATCGTGGTCGGCCACTCGTCCGGTGGCCTCATCGCCGCGTGGATGGGTGCCGCCCGTCCGGACGAGGTCCTGGCCGTCGTGCTCGAGGATCCGCCGCTCTTCTCCTCCGTGCTTCCACGCGCGGAGACGACGTGGAACCACGTGGAGCTGGCGCAGGCCTGCCATGACTTCCTCACGGAGGGGGACGCACAGGACGTCACCGCGTTCCTGCTGGAGCGGAGCCTCCTGTTCGGAATGCTCGGCCCCGTCGGAGAGCGGATGCGATCGGATGCGCTCCGCCGACATCAGGCGCACCCCGGCCGTCCCCTCGTGCTGCCGTACGTGCCGCCGGCCATGAATGAGATCTACCGGGCCCTGGAGCACTACGATCCGGCGTTCGGGCTCGCGTTCTTCGACGGGTCGTTCCACGACCTCTTCGATCACGCGGAGACCCTGTCCGCCCTGGCACGGCCCGTGCTCCTCATCCACTGCAACTGGAACACGCATGAGGGCGTGCTCCTGGGAGCCATGGATGATGCGGACGCCGCGCGGGCGGCACAGCTCCTCCCGGATGTGCGCACCTACCGCGCCCGGTCCGGGCACGGATTCCACCTCGAGCGGCCGGGCACCTTCGTCCGTCAGGTGCGTGCGTTCGCCCAGGACATAGTCGACGAGGTCGACGTCCTGGAGTGAATCTCTGAGAGAGAGTTCCTGGGGACGAACCGCTGGGAGAGAGTCTCCAGGGGAGTGCCCCTGGCAGCGAGCCTCTGAGAGTCGGTCAGTCCGCGCGGGTCACGACGGTGAAGACCTCGCCGGCTGCGTCGACGACGTCGCCCGGGCGGATCTTCGCCCCGCGTCGGGTCTCGATCGCATCGTTGACCTGCACGGCCTCAGCCGCCAGCATGTCCTTCGCCTCGGCGCCGGTGCCGGCGATCCCGTGGAGCTTGAGCAGCTGACCCAGCGTGATCGCCTCGTCGCGGATCTCGATCGCGGGAATGTGCTTCTCACGCATCAGAAGTCGAGTCCTCCGAAGTCGAAGCCGCCGCCCATGTCGCCACCGAAGTCGCCACCACCGAAATCGCCGCCGCCCATGTCACCGCCGCCCATGTCGCCGCCGCCCATGTCGCCGCCGTCCATGCCGCCGTCCCAGCCTCCGCCGAAGCCGCCGAACATCATGGCGCCCATGAGGACACCGGGCAGCAGGCCCGAGCCTGCGTACGAGTTGAAGTACCCGCGGTTGTACTCCGCGTAGGCCGGTCCGGCCTCCCAGTACGCGCGGCGCTGCAGGCCGTTGCCCACGGGCACCGTGCGGACGGCAGGTTCCGCTCCGCAGCTCACGCGCTCCGCGTCCGCCGCACACACCGGCACGGGACGCGGCTGGCCGCCCACGGGCGCCCAGTCGACGTCCTCGACAGACGGACCGTGCTGGGGGTTGAAGAAGCAGGGCGGGCGCCGCACGGGCAGCGGAGTGCCCTCGACGCGGGCGCGCACGCACTTCGCGGCGTAGCGACCATCCTCGATCGCCTCCGTCACGTGAGCGACCTGCTGCGGTTCAGTGATGCGATCCAGCAGGTCCTTCGCGCGGTCGTACTCGTCGATCGCGCGGGAGTAGTCCTGTCGACCGCCCTCGTCCAGCTGCACGCCAGCCGTGATGAGGTCCAGGTCCGCCACTTCCTCGCCGAAGGCGACGACGTCCTCCTCGACGGTCTTCTTGACGCGCTCCAGCTCTTCGGCCCGTTCCTCCAGCTCCCGTGCCTTCTGCCGTCGTGAACCCATGAGGAATGCGGCGGCGATACCCGCGAGCAGCAGGAAGAACACGACGGACATCATCCTGGCGGACCTTTCTGACAGCGAGACCACGGGTCGCGCGCACTCGGCGGCGCGGGCACCCGTGTCGTTCCGGGTTCAAGTATCCCAGCCCATCCTGTATGCGTTCTGAGCGGTCAGTCCGCCTCAGATGTGCTTGTCAGCGCAGGCCGGCGCAGGTGCGGCCACCCGCTCACCGGCACAGGCGCGGCCCACCGCTCACGTGAGGCTCAGTGCTCTCACCTCTCACATGAGGCCCAGTCCTCGCGCGATCGTGAGGAAGCCGCCCAGGAACGCCAGGACCAGCATCCCCGCGCGCGCTGCGGACACGGACACGATGCGTGCGAGCCACTCCCCCAGCAGCTGACCTGCAGCCAGCGCGACGAGGATGAGCACCCACGTCGACCCGGCGAGCCCCGGCCAGGCGTCGTGGTCGAACACGAGCTTCGAGGCGACGGCGCTGGAGGACACCGCGACGAAGACAGGCTGGATCGTGGCCGCGAACGACCTCTGCTCCCAGCGCGTCAGGAGTGCCAGGGTCGACAGGGCGGGACCGCCCACCCCTGCCGCAGAACTCATCGCGCCCGCGGCCAGGCCCGCTGTCGCGATCGCGGGGACGCCCAGGCGAACCGGTCGCGTGAAGCGAGTGAGGACCAGCGAACTGGTGAGTGACACGACGACAAGGGCACCGATGAGGATCTCCAGCGCGTGGCCCGGCAGTGCAAGCGCCAGGAGCGCGCCGGGCACCGTTCCCACGACCGCGGTGACGATGAGCTTCCACGCGAGTGACCAGTCGACCTCACGGTGGGTCCGCGACAGCACGAGAACGGATGACGCGATCCCGCACAGATTCACGAGGACGACTCCGGCGATGGGGTCCATGAGCAGGACGAGGAACGGGGCCGACACCATGGCGAATCCCATTCCAGTGACACGCTGCGAGAGCGATCCGATGAGGACGGCCAGCAGGATGAGGAAGATGACGGGGCCCATGCCCTCACTCTAGGGGCTTGTGCATCATGCACAAGCAGGTGTCCGGCCCACGATCGGGGACGAAGGTTCTGCTTTGTCGCAGGAGACGATCGGGTCGCGCTTCCGCCTCGACCCGCGCAGGCACCGCACAGCCAGGTGATCGAGCAGCGTCGACGCGAGCTCACCCGGCGGGCGCGGGAGTACCGCGAGCTGGAGGGCGGATCCGGCGACTGACGCCTCTGCTGCGTTCACGGGCGCCGCACGGTTCCCTCCCACTGGTGAGTGCCGCAGCCCGGTCCGTGAATGCCGCAGGGGCGGGGACAGATCCCGAAGGATCCGCCCCCGCCCCTGCGCTGCGCGGGTGCGCGGTGGGTCAGAAGCCCATGCCGCCCATGTCTCCCATGCCGCCCGTGGGGTCGCCACCGGCGGCCGCGGGCTCCGGCTTGTCCGCGACGACGGCCTCCGTCGTGAGGAACAGGCCCGCGATCGAGGCCGCGTTCTCCAGAGCGGAGCGGGTCACCTTGACCGGGTCGTTGATGCCAGCGGCCAGCAGGTCGCCGTACTCGCCGGTCGCGGCGTTGAGGCCGTGGCCGGCCTCGAGTCCGCGGACCTTGTCGGCCACGACGCCGGGCTCCAGGCCCGCGTTCGTCGCGATCTGCTTGAGCGGAGCATCGATCGCCACCTTGACGATCGAGGCACCGGTCGCCTCGTCGCCCTCGAGCGAGGACAGCGAGTCGAAGGCGGTCTTGCCGGCCTGGATGAGTGCCACGCCACCACCGGCGACGATGCCCTCATCCACGGCTGCCTTCGCGTTGCGCACGGCATCCTCGATGCGGTGCTTGCGCTCCTTGAGCTCGACCTCGGTCGCGGCACCGGCCTTGATGACGGCCACGCCGCCGGCCAGCTTCGCGAGGCGCTCCTGCAGCTTCTCGCGGTCGTAGTCCGAGTCCGAAGCCTCGATCTCCGCGCGGATCTGCGAGACGCGACCTGCGATCTCGTCGGAGTCGCCAGCGCCCTCGACGATGGTCGTCTCGTCCTTCGTCACGACGACCTTGCGGGCGGTGCCCAGCAGGTCGACCGTGGCGTTCTCCAGCTTGAGGCCCACTTCCTCGGCGATGACCTGGCCACCCGTGAGGATCGCGATGTCGGCCAGCTGCGCCTTGCGGCGGTCACCGAAGCCCGGCGCCTTGACGGCCACGGACTTGAAGGTGCCGCGCATCTTGTTGACGACGAGCACGGCCAGAGCCTCGCCCTCGACGTCCTCAGCGATGATGAACAGCGGCTTGCCCGACTGCTGCACCTTCTCCAGGACCGGGAGGAGGTCCTTCACGTTGGAGATCTTCGAGTTGACGATGAGGATGTAGGGGTCCTCGAGCACCGTCTCCTGGCGCTCTGCGTCCGTGACGAAGTAGCCGGAGATGTAGCCCTTGTCGAAGCGCATGCCCTCGGTGAGCTCGAGCTCCAGGCCGAAGGTGTTCGACTCCTCGACGGTGACGACACCCTCCTTGCCGACCTTGTCGATCGCCTCGGCGATGAGCTCGCCGATCGCGGGGTCGCCAGCGGAGATGCCCGCGGTCGCCGCGATCTGCTCCTTCGTCTCCACCTCAGTGGCGGAGTCGATCAGCACGTCGGAGACGGCCTTGACGGCCTTCTCGATACCGCGCTTGAGGCTGAGCGGATCAGCACCGGCCGCCACGTTGCGGAGGCCCTCGCGCACCAGCGCCTGGGCCAGGACGGTCGCCGTCGTGGTTCCGTCACCAGCGACGTCGTCCGTCTTCTTGGCGACCTCCTTGACGAGCTCCGCGCCGATCTTCTCGTAGGGATCCTCGAGCTCGATCTCCTTGGCGATGGAGACACCGTCGTTCGTGATCGTGGGTGCGCCCCACTTCTTCTCCAGCACGACATTGCGGCCGCGGGGGCCCAGTGTCACCTTGACTGCGTCGGCCAGCGTGTTGAGGCCGTTTTCGAGACCGCGGCGGGCCTCTTCGTCGAATGCGATGAGCTTTGCCATGTGGCTTGCTGCCTCCCTTTTCGGGGTGGATGTCCCCCTCGCGCCATCATGCCCGCGACGGCGGGGCCCTGTCCGCTGCTCCCTTCCGCAGGGTGCAGAGCCCTCAGTGATGAGCGAGGATCACACACTACTTTTAGCACTCGACACC
>DWZY01000305.1 GCA_019117325.1 Candidatus Brevibacterium intestinigallinarum | reverse complement strand
GCCAGTGCTTGAATGTCAGCATGACCTCTGCTTCCCAGCCCGCCGCCGCTGCGGCTTCCCCCGCCTCCTTCGTCGTGTCCCTGCACTGCCACGATCAGCCGGGCATCGTCGCGGGCATCAGCGACGTGCTGGCCCGCCACGGCGGCAACGTGACGGAGTCCAAGACCTTCGAGGACGCGGTCCACGGCACCTTCTTCGCCCGCTTCGCGTTCACCCTCCCGTCTGCAGACGGGACAGGGGACGCCGCCGCCGAGGCCCCATCCGGTCCCGCTGCCCCGGCCGCCGCGGTCGCCGGACTGCGTGAGGACCTCGACGCGGTGGCCCGCGAGTTCGAGATGACGCTGGACCTGCGCCCGCTGGAGCGTCGCATGCCGGTCGTCATCATGGTCTCGAAGTGGGTGCACTGCCTGCGCGACCTCCTCTACCGGGCGCAGGCCGGCCACCTGCCGATCGACATCGTTGCGGTCGTGTCCAACCACCCGGATCATCGGTCGCTCGTGGAATGGCACGGGGTGCCGTTCCACCACGTCCCCGTCACCCGGGACACGAAGCCCGCCGCCGAGGCCAAGCTCCTCGAGATCGTCGAGGAGACCGGCGCCGAGCTGGTCGTCCTGGCCCGGTACATGCAGGTGCTCTCCGAAGAGCTCAGCCAGGAGCTGACGGGACGCTGCATCAACATCCACCACTCGTTCCTGCCCAGCTTCAAGGGGGCGAAGCCCTACCACCAGGCGTTCGAGCGCGGCGTCAAGATGGTGGGCGCGACCGCCCACTACGTCAACAGCGACCTGGACGAGGGCCCGATCATCTCGCAGCGCATCGCCCCGGTCGACCACTCCTTCAGCCCCGCGGACCTGCAGCGCCACGGCCAGGATGCGGAGGTCGCCGCACTCACGGACGCCGTGCGCATGCACGCGGAGCACCGGATCATCCTCCAGGGCGGACGCACGGTCGTCCTGCGCTGAGCGGGATCCTCCGGGGGGCGGGCACGGTCCACTGGAGGCACTCGGAGTGCCTCAGTCTGTGGCCGAGGCTCAGTCCGCTGCCGAGGCCATGACCGTCGCCGTCATCTCCGTCACCTGCTCGAGGTGGGAGTCCTCGATGGCTCCCGTCCAGACGACGGGATCGTGGGCGAGCGTCCAGCCCAGCCCGGTCGTGATCGCCTCCATGGCGCGTTCCGCGCCGGTCGTGTCGTAGCCGCCGTGGATCCAGTAGGAGAACGGACGACCGGCCGTGGGCTCGCGGACGTGATCGTAGACGGTGTCGAAGAAGTGCTTGAGCGCGCCCGAGATGTAGCCGAAGTTGGCCGTCGTGCCCAGCACGTATGCGTCTGCGGCCAGCACCTGGTCGATGTTCGGCTCCAGTGCGGCGACCTCGACGAGCTCGATCTCTCCCAGCTCCGCAAGATCCGGGATCTGCGCGGCGGCGAGAGCGGCGTCCGCGATCCGGCGCGTCGATTCTGTGGGCGAATGGTGGATGAGCAGGATCCGTGCCATGCCTCCACGGTACCGCTTAAGGTGTGAGCATGGGAGACGCAGATCACATCACAGGCGATGGCGTGCGCGCCGGAGCAGTCGGCAGCCCCTTCGACAATGCCACGGTCGCGGCCCGGCTGGGCGGCGAGACCTTCACAACAAAGGTGGGCGACCTCGTCTTCGACTGCTTCCGGGTGACGGGCAGAGAGCCGGCCGGGGCCTCGGGCACGGGGACGGCGCCGGCAGCGGGAGATGAACCGGCAGCGGGAGCCGAACCGGCCTCGGGCGGTGACGGGGACCGGCCCACGGCGGTCCTGGTGCACGGCTGGCCGCAGTTCGCGGCGTGCTGGGAGGACACGGCCGCCGCGCTGGCGGACGCCGGCGTCGACGTCGTCGCGTACGACCAGCGGGGATACTCGCCGGGGGCTCGGCCGGGGGAGGTCGAGGACTACACGGTCGAGCACCTCGTGAGCGACCTGCGCGCGCTGGTGCGGGAGTGGGGGCTCAGCCAGTTCCACCTGGTCGGCCACGACTGGGGCGGGATCCTGGGGTGGCACTTCGCGGCGCAGCACCCGGACGAGCTCATCACCTTCACATCCGTGTCGACCGCGCACCCCACCGCGCACGGGCAGCGGATCGAGGAGGATCCGGACCAGTACGAGCGGATGCACTACCTGCGGCAGATCCGGAAGGACCCGGCCGGAGTCGAGGCGCGGATGCTTGCCGACGGCGGCCGGCGGCTCGCGGCGATCTACGGGGAGGCGGTCTCACCGGAGCGGGTGCAGTCCTACGTGGACCGGTTCTCCGAGCCGGGCGTGCTGGCCGCGGCGCTCGCCTACTACCGGGCGCTGGGACTGGGGCACACGCCGCAGCTCACGCCCATCACGGTGCCCACGCTCTACGTGTGGGGCAGCGAGGACCTCGCGTTCACGCGGGGTGCCGCGGAGCTCACCGGCGAGCACGTCGAGGCCGACTACCGATTCGTCGAGATCCCCGGCGCCACGCACTGGCTGCCCGAGGAGGAGCCGGGAGTCGTCTCCGGCGCGGTCATCGACTGGATCCGGGACCACTGAGAGTCAGGGCGGGGCTGGACGCCCGGGTGGTTCAGGGAGCCTCGGGCGGGTTCGGGGCTTCGTCGGCGGGGCGCGGCCGGGTCTGTGAAGCCGGCTGAGTCTGTGAAGCCGGCCGGGGCCTCGGCGGACGGCGGTGGCGGTCCTCCACGCTGCGATACACCGTCCGCACCAGCAGGATGAGGACGCCGACGGACGCCAGCACGAGGACGACCGCGATGATGATCGCCACGGTCAGTGCGGTCGTGGACATGGGGCTCCTCGGGGTGGGCGGCCGCGGGCGGCTGGGCTGAGGCGGTGACCGAAGTGTGCGGCCTGATCCGTCTCAGTGCCAGGGTAGTGGTGCGGGCACGCGAGTGGTGCGGGCACGTGGCCGGGGGAGAATGATGTCCGCTGGCACGCAGACGGTGCCAGCGCGAGCACACGACGGAGAGGGAGTGGACGATGGCGGTGATCCGCGATCCCCTGCGGGGCAGGGAGAGGCCAGCGGAGGCTTCGCACTCGGACGCGCGGATCATCGAGCGGCTCCTGGAGGTGGGTGCGGAGTCCACCGTCGCGCTCACGGGCGCGGGGATGAGCACTGACTCCGGCATCCCCGACTACCGCGGGCCGGATGCCTCGCCGCGCTCGCCCATGACGTACCAGGCGTTCCTGGCCGGCCCTCGGCAGCGCTCCCGCTACTGGGCGCGCAGCTGGGTGGGCTGGGACCGGATCGAGTGGGCGGAGCCCAACGCCGCGCACCGGGCCCTGGCCGGTCTGCGACTGGCCGGCACGATCACCCAGAACGTCGACGGGCTCGACCGGCTCGCAGGCGTGCGGAACACCGTCGAGCTGCACGGCCGGCTCGATCGGGTCCTGTGCCTCACGTGCCGGCGGACGTTCGACCGGCAGTGGCTGCAGGACGAGCTGACGGCGCTCAACCCCGGCTTCCTGGGCCGCATCGACGTGGATCCGCGCGAGATCGAGGTCGCTCCGGACGGGGACGCGGAGCTGGAGCAGACGCGTGACTTCCGCGTGCGCGACTGCCCGGTCTGCGGAGGCCTGCTCAAGCCGGACGTCGTGTTCTTCGGTGAGACCGTGGCCGACAGCGTCGTCGAGCGGGCGCGCGACCTCGTCGAGGCCGCCGATGCGCTGGTGGTGCTGGGATCCTCGCTGGCGGTCATGAGCGGTCTGCGATTCG